>JAYTKG010000627.1:0-6603 GCA_043730435.1 Acidimicrobiia bacterium
AAAACGGAACTTGCCCGCTGACCGCAAGGCCAACGGGCAAGTGGATTGATCGAGCGTAAGGGTAACACCGGACAATTCGATCGAGGTGGATGCAATCCGCACGAAGGCCCCGCTGCATGAGGAACAGGTCCGCCTGAACCGAGAGCGCGGGGCCTTCAACCGTTTTCGCCCTCGTTCAGTCCGGCAGTAACGTCCTGCGACGGACAACAGGGGGAACACGTGAGCAATGAACAAACAGTCGCAGGGCCACTCGCCGGCCTGGTGATTGCCGACTTCTCACGCATCTTGGCTGGGCCGTATTGCACCATGTTGCTGGCCGACATGGGCGCCGACGTCATCAAGGTCGAAAGCCCCGAAGGTGATGACACCCGCACGTGGTCGCCGCCAACGCGTGATGGCGAGGCCACGTACTACCTGTCGATAAATCGCAACAAGCGCTCGATCATCCTCGACCTGAAGAACCCCTCGGATCGGGCTGTCGCCCTGGCGTTGGCGAACAAGGCCGACATCTTCGTGGAGAACATGAAACCAGGCGGCATGACCCGATTCGACCTCGACTACGAAACGGTGCGGCAGACCAACCCATCGGTCATCTACGCATCGATCACGGGGTTCGGCCCGGGCCTCGGTGCAGCATTGCCCGGCTATGACCTCATGGTTCAGGCCATCTCGGGCATGATGAGCCTGACTGGCAACGCCGACGGCGAACCCATGCGGGCGGGAATCGCGCTGTTCGACGTGATGAGCGGCATGCAGGCCGCCATCGGCATCCTGGCCGCTCTCAACCATCGCAACAACACCGGCGAGGGCCAAAACGTTGAGGTCAATCTGTTGGCCACGGCCCTCTCCGGTCTGGTGAATCATTCGGGTGGTTACGTGCTCAGTGGAGATGTGCCGTACCGCATGGGCAATGCGCACATGAGTGTGTTCCCCTATGAACCAATGCCGTGTGCCGACGGTGACCTGATTGTGGCCGTTGGCAACGATGGACAGTTCAAGAAGTTCTGTGCAGTCTTGGGTATCGCGGCCGTCGCGGATGACCCGCGTTGGGCCCGCAACGAGGACCGCACCGCCAACCGGGAATCGGTGCGGCCGCTTCTCGTCGAGCAGATGCGCACGAAGCCGAAGATGGAATGGTTCCGGCTGCTGACCGCTGCGGGCGTGCCGTCAGGGCCGATCAACACGGTGGACGGTGGCATCGCGTTCGCCAAGGAGCTGGGGTTCGATCCAATCGTCACCATTGACGGTATGCCGAGCGTGCGCAACCCCATCGCGTTCTCCTCCACCCCGCCGACGTATCGCCTGCCGCCACCGGGGCTCGGTCAGCACAGCGATGAGATCCGGGACTGGTTGGCGTGAGCTATCAGACCGGCCTCGGAACATCGGACGCCACATCCATCCGGTTGATGGGCCTCGACCTCGCCGACGATCTGATGGGCAAGGTCGGCTTCGGTGAACTTGCCTATTGGCTGGTGATGCAACGACGGCCGTCAGCAGGCGAGCTGCGGGTGTTCGAGACGGTGTTGGTGGCGCTGGCGGACCACGGCTTCACACCCACCGCCATAGCGGCGCGACTCACGTACCTGAGCGCACCGGATTCACTGCAGGGCGCGCTGGCGGCCGGGCTGCTCGGTGGAGGCTCACGCTTCCTTGGCGTCACCGAGGACTGCGGCCGCTTCCTGCACGATGCGATCGCGACGCACCACGGCGACCTTCCGACCGATGACGCTGGCTGGGACTCGCTTGCGCGCATTGTTGTAACTGCAACCAAAAGTGCCAAGCGGCTTGTGCCTGGCCTCGGCCATCCCGTCCATAAAGACACCGACCCGCGCACGCCGCGGCTGTTTGCCATCGCGGAGGAGTCCGGCTGTCTTGGCCCGCACCTTCGACTCTTCGCGGCCGTCGGCCGGGTGCATCCCGAAATCCTCGGTCGTACGCTGCCACTCAATGGAGCAGGCGTGTGCGGTGCAGCGCTGGCCGATCTCGACCTTCCCGTCGAGCTGCTGCGAGGCTTTGCGTTACTCGCCCGCGCCGCCGGCCTGCTCGGTCAGATCGCCGAAGAGATCCGCAACCCCATCGCCATGGACATCTATATGAACATCGACCGCAACACCCACTACCTCCCCGACGACGCCTAAACCTGCTCAAAAAGTTGACCAGCGCGGCGTATACGGTTCAAAACGTTGACCAGAGAAGTCAATCTTCTGACAGAAAGTTGATCGCTTCGGTGTCTTTCTGGCGTCGGAAGCCCGGACAATGCTGGATTCCGTCGCGATGCTCGGGCTCACCTCGTAGCACTCAGCTGGATGCGACTCGTCGAAATTTCGTGGGACTCTCCCCGTCCCGCATCACGACGACACCACCCGGCAGATGAACCTGAACGCCCGGCATAGTCCCCAAATTGCTCTCCTCCCACTTCGGCAGCACCTCGCTCGCAGGGCGCCATCCGGCGCCTGGCTTTGGAACCCCGCGACACCCGTGCAGGTGCAGAGACTGCAACGAGGCGCGATTGGGAAAGTGCGCGCAGAGCTGATCGACCATCTCTCGAACGGAATTCTGTGCGGAAGCCGCATCTGCGGCCTCGGGCAGACACTCGATGACAACGTTGTTATCGGGATCGAAAAGCCAGTAAGTCCAGGTCGATACTGGTGTTACCAGAGCGAGAACCACGAGGTGCTCGGGAGGGCTGGCTGGCCAGAGCGACATGTCAATCTGGTCCATCACCTGATTGAACGCTGGCCACACGCGTCGGACCGCTTCAAGGTGTGCAACAAGCTGGTCAACCGGACCCTCAGCGAAGGGCCTGATCGCAGAAAGGATGATCTCGAATGGCTCAAGCGCGTAAGCAAGCGCAGTGCTAACCGCACTCACGTTCGGCCCAACGCGATGCACTCGCACATCATCTCGATACGTGCCGACCGTTCCAAAGAGAGCGCCGGTGGAGGCGTGCACCGTTGCGGAGGCGACCCGAAAGCTCTCGTACTCGCTAAGACGACCAGCCGCCTCCGCTCTCGCCCGCACAGTCTGACTATCCCACTGTCGGCGGAAGCCACTGCCGTACTTCGCAAGTGCCTCATCAGCCTTGGGTTTCCAGAAGCGCGAGGCCTTCGTTCGTGCGTGTTTGGCGCTCCTCTGATCCTTGCCCTGCCGAAGGGCAGCGGTGGGATCGAAGTCAATCATGCTCATGGCGGTGATCGCCTGGTGCTCCAGATACCTGTTGCAAAGCCCTTGATCGTGGACCAATTGCTCGGCGACAAGGCTCGATTCAAAAAGCGAGCGCGCGCTTCGAATGGCCGTGCGCCCTCGACCATGAATGCAGTCATACACGAGGTCCACCCAGTCATTAGCAACATTGTTAATGAACGCGCTGATAGCCCCGTGAATGATCGCATCGTGCTGGTCACGCTGGTGCACTGCATCCACCAATGGAAAGAGGTCGACCGCCCGGCGAAGCGTCGCCAGCACCTCCGGGCAACGGGCGTGCAGCTCAGCACCCACCATGTGCGGGCCTAAAAGCACTGCTTGCATAGGACCGTCGCCGAGCCAGGTAGGGCCCTTAGCTGCGAGGGAGTCAAAATCGTTGAGGTCGGACGTCGATTCGTTGCCCACAGGTTCGCCACCTTCGTTCGATGGCGCAGTCTTGCATTGAACGCAGCGGCTCGGGCGTGCGCGGCGGGTTCTGCTGTGTCAGTCGACGTGGATAGGAAGGCTTGCGGCGAGGGCGGTGAAGTGGGCGAGGGCGGCTTCGAGTTCTTCGACGATTTCGGCGGCGAGTACGCCGGGGGCGGGAAGGGTGGATGAGTCGTCGAGGGAATCGTCGCGGAGCCAGGTGATGTCGAGATTGGCTTTGTCTCGGGCGAGCAGCTCGTCGTAGGTGAAGCGGCGGAAGCGATCGGATTCGACCCGCTTGGTGCGATCCTCCGCGGAGTAGCAGGCGATGAAGTCGGCGAGGTCGGCCTCTCGCAGGGTTTTGGTCTTGAGGGTGAAATGCATGTTGGTGCGCAGGTCATAGACCCAGGTCGCCTTCGTCCACGCGTCTGCCGCAGCGGGTTTCCGCTCGAAGAACAGGACGTTGGCCTTCACGCCTTGGGCGTAGAAGATGCCGGTCGGCAGGCGCAGAATGGTGTGCAGATCACACTCGGCCATCAACCGGCGGCGCACCGTCTCACCAGCACCCGCCTCGAACAGCACGTTGTCGGGCAGCACGACCGCGGCACGGCCGCCGACCTTGAGCATGGTCTTGATGTGCTGCAAGAAGTTGAGCTGCTTGTTGGATGTCGACGCCCAGAAATCATCCCGCAGGATGACGAGGTCTTCCCGTTCGTTTTCGCCGGCCTCATTGACCATCGTCATCGACGACTTCCGACCGAACGGCGGGTTCGCTGCGATCACCTCGAACCGCCCGCCAGGGTCGGCCCGTAACGCGTCGGCGACGCTGACCAGGCTCGGCCCGGTCGGGGTGCCGATGCCATGCAGTAGCAGGTTCATGGCGCACAGCCGGGCCGTGCCGTCCACGATTTCCCAACCGTGCATTGCCTCGTCGCGTAGGAAGCGCTTGTCGTCGGCGTCCATCTCGGCGATGTGCTCATCGACGATCCATTCGTGGGCGGCGAGCAGGAACCCGCCCGTGCCGCACGCCGGGTCGGCAACGCGCTCGCCGGGCTTTGGACGTAGGCAGGCCATCATCGCCCGGACCAACGGACGGGGCGTGAAGTACTGACCGGCACCCGACTTGGTGTCCTCCGCACCCTTCTGCAGGAGACCCTCGTAGGCGTCGCCCTTCAGGTCGGCATCGACCGCCGTCCACGTTTCCTCATTGATCAGGTTGACGACCAGGCGACGTAACTTGGCGGGGTCCTGAATGCGGTTCTGCGCCTTGCGATAGATCGTGCCGAGCGTGCCCGACTGCTTGCCGAGCGACTCCAGAATGTGGCGGTAGTGCGTCTCTAGCTCGTCACCGTCGCGGTCCAGCAACGACTGCCAATCCAGCCCATACGGCACCACCTCGCCCAGACCGGCCCGCTTGCGTTCCTCGGCCATCTTCAGGAACAACAGGTACGTCAGTTGCTCGACATACTCGATCGTCGACACGCCGTCATCCCGCAGCACGTTGCAGAAATTCCACAGCTTCTGCACCAACTGATTCGAACTACTCACGATCAGGCAGCGACCAGTTTGAGTAGCGGCTCACAGATGGTTTCGAGCGCGGTGCGGTGGTTAGCGGAGTCGACCACGATGGCGCTGGACGCATACATGTCGACGAGGTCAGCCAGTACACCATCGCCGCCACGAACGACCAGCAGCCGGGACCCGATGTCGGCGTGCTTGGCAACATCGAGTACGAGCGATGTCGTGGCGAGAGCGGAGCGGACGACTTGAGGCGTCTGGAGCAAGTCGATGAAGGTCGACACCGCCATCGTTCGATCGCCCCGAGGTGTCTGCATCGACCATGGCGCTGATGTTTTGATCGCTCCCCTGCCGATGCTGTGGCCGAGCTTGCCGAGCCGTGCGTACATCGGGTGTTCACGCTCGAACAAGGCCTGAAGCCCTCGGGCCATAACCCTGGACGACGACTCGGCCTTCGCCGCTGCGTCCTTCTTCTCGCGTATCGCTTCGATGAGGTGACGGGCTTCGGTAATTTGGCGAAACTCACTGGCAGCACCGAGTACTGCACGGGCTGACACGTGCACGTCCCGCCCGGTCGTAACGACGAGTTCGTCGTTTTGTAGCCGTTCAACGCTCGTGCCACTCCGCAACCACAGGTCGGCGATGTGATCGAAGTCACTCCCCAGCCAAAACGCTGCGTGTCCAGCATCGCTGACTAACCAGCCGTCATCTGTGACGGTAACGACCACCACCGTTTCGTCGTGAATCTGCCCCGGGTTTGGGATGCTGACGAGGAAACGGCCCGCCTCAGGTAGCGCGGTGACGGAAGGAACGCCCCACTCGGAGCGAATCAACAGTTCGAGCTCTGCTTGGTCAGTCATTGGAGCCTCCCTTCGTACTGGTAGTGCGTGATCTTCATCGCGGGAACGAACACATCTACGAACAACGTACCTCTGTCGGTCGACACTCGCGTCCCATGCCCGCTCTCGTGCCGTCGAACGTGATCTGACGAGCACTACCGATACGGCAGGGGCCGCCATTTTCGAAGTCAGGATTCGCCCAGCGGCGGTTCACCGAGCAACCCACCGAGCGGGAGGGCACGCGCTGTCTTCTGGCGCTTGCGTCGTTCCAACACGCGAATTCGATTGAAGGCAAGTCTGGAGGCCTCTGCACTCGCGATTGGGTTGCACCCGGTCCGGCGTGCCACGACGCACGTTGCCGAGTCGGCGGCGAGGAATTGCTCCCACTCACGCACCTGCTGGAAGACGAGCACAACCTGGTGCTCGCGACTCAGCTTCTTGCCGCGGGGATCGAGCCAAACGAATCGTTGGCCCAATTCATCGCACAGTGTCATCATGTCGTGGTTTTTCGTCACGATAATCTGGTTGGTTCGAAGAGCGAACTCGACAACTACCCGATCAGTGCTCCCTCTGGGCGGCGCGCCATCTTCGGCGCAGCCGACATAAGTCGCCGGATATCCAGCACCCTTAGCGCCTT
>JAYTKG010000628.1:0-3237 GCA_043730435.1 Acidimicrobiia bacterium
AAGTCCAGGCCGAATGGCTGCGTAACCTCGTGTTGACCGACCCGGCGGTTCGTGGGCACGACGAGCTGCTGGTGGCCGTCGGCCAGTTGATCGAGTCGAGTGAGCAACGCCAGCGCGAGGCCCGTCGCGAGTTTGCCGATCACTTCCGTCGGTTCGACTCCGAGGAGACCCGTCGTCATCTTCGCAAACTTCTCCGCGGGTGGTCGATGTGAGAGTCGTAGCCACATACAGCATCAAGGGCGGCGTAGGAAAGACCACTGCGGCGGCGAACCTCGCGTACGAAGCGACGCGTGCCGGGGTGCGGGTGCTGCTGTGGGATCTCGATCCGCAGGGCGCAGCCACGTTCTTTCTCCGGGTGAAACCAACGGTGAAAGGAGGTGCGGAGCGGATGGTGAGAACGAAGGGAGACCTGGCGCCGCATGTGCGGTCCACCGACTTTCGGTCGTTGCACGTGGTGCCCGCCGACTTCTCGTTGCGTCATCTCGACCTGCATCTTGATCACACCAAGCACCCCACCCGTCGGCTTGGTGCCTTACTGGAACCTCTCGCCGATCAGTACGACCTTGCCCTGCTCGATTGTCCGCCGTCGATCTCCTTGAGCAGTGAGAGCGTCTTCGGTGCGGCCGATGCGCTGCTGGTTCCCACCATCCCAACCACGCTGTCGGCCCGGACCCTCACTCCACTGGTTGACTTCCTCGCTGACTGGTCCGATCCACCGAAGCTGCTTCCGTTTCTGTCCATGGTCGATCGGCGAAAGAAGTTGCAAGTGGAACTTGTTCAATCGCTGACCGAGGCGTGGCCGAACCTGCTTCCGACCGCGATCCCGAATTCGAGCGTGGCCGAACGCATGGGAGTGGAACGCGCTCCCATCGCCGCGTTCGCTCCGAACACCGCGGTGGCCCGCGCCTTTCGAGGGCTCTGGTCGGATGTGTCCGCTCGACTCTGGACCTAGCGACGGCGGAGCGTCGGTCGCCTACAGCGCCCAGAAACATCCTAAAGAATCCATCTGTTCGTTCATTTCCTGTCAACAACGGAGTTCATGCTTTCCGGTGACGGGGCGGTCTCGTCATTGACCTAAGGGAGCGGTAGGCGACTATGTCGAATCGAAAGAAGATCAAAACGGGCGCGGCCATTGTGGGCGCAACGGTGTTCCTGGGGGCGGGTATCTCTGGGGCAGCCCCGGCTGGCACAAGCATCGGGCCACGCACCACGAAGGATCCGTACGTGATCCCAATCAACCCCGCCGCGGTACAGATCAAGTCGTTGCTGACGACGCTCGATGTGCCGGCCGGTGGCGCGACGCCGTACAAGATGGCCGGAATACCCGACGGCCTTGGCATGTACTCCGATCAGGGCACGATCAAGTTCGTGGCGAACCACGAACTCCCGGCTACCTCCGGCGTAGTCCGCACCCACGGTTCGAAGGGCTCGTTCATTGCGTCCTACAGCTTGGACGGCCCCACATCCGACGTCACCGACGGCAAGGATCTGTGGCCGAACGCTGCGGCGATCGACTACACCGGCACCGGCACTGGCGCCGTGGGTGGCAACGACGCGTTCAGCCGTTTCTGCTCGGGTGACCTCTCGACCGCATCTTCGTTCTACAACGCCTCGACCGGCAACGGGTACAACGGATCGCTGTACTTTGCCGGAGAAGAAGACGGCGCCTCGCCCGGCCGGATGGTCGCCACCGACCCACTGACGGGCAACGCCAAGGTGCTCACTGCGCTTGGCCGTCTTTCCTGGGAGAACGCTCTTGCCGCCAACACCTCTGCGAGCGACAACACGGTCATCATGGGCAACCACGATTCAGGCCCCGGTTACAACAACATCTATGTCGGTACGAAAACCAACAACGGCTCCATTTTCGACAAGGCCGGTCTGACCAACGGCACCGTCTACGGCTACAAAGTCACCACGGCTGGCGTGATCGATGACGCCACGTTCCGCTCGACCATCGGTAAGGGCACAGCGGCGCCATTCTCACTCACAGCAGCGCTCAGCCCGACCGCTCAGACCGTCGCCGCCTACCAGACGGACCTAGCGGCCAAGGGTGCAATCAAGCTCGACCGCACCGAAGACGGCGCATGGGATCCGCAGAACCCGAACGACTACTACTTCCTTACGACCGGCTCCATCGCGCCGACGGCCGCTGGTGGTCGTGGGGGACTGTGGAAGATGACCTTCGCTGATCGCACGAACCCCGCCGCCGGTGGCACGCTCACGCTGCTGCTTGACGGAAATGAGGCGACCACCAACGCGCTGACCCCGGACGGCCCGCTGTACATGGCCGACAATCTGACGATCGATACCCATGGCCACCTGATCATCCAGGAGGATCCGGGTAACGACAACTACCTCGCTCGCATGTGGGCCTACGACATTGCGACTGGTGGCCTGAAGGCGATTGCCACGTTTGATCCCGCCATCTTCGGCTCCGCAGGCCCGGTCAAGTCGGCCACCGGCAGCGGTGCAGGAACCCCGAACAACGCCGCAACCTTCATCACCCGTGACGAGGAGAGCAGCGGTGTGATTGCAACCGAGGCCCTGCTCGGTGCCGACACATTCCTGTTCGACGCCCAGGTTCATACCACGGCGCTTCCCGCCACCTACGAGGTTGAGAACGGTCAGTTCCTGACGATGAAGGTGGACTTTGCGGCGCTCTTCGGCGGTCTACCGACCAACGTTCCTGAATTCCAGTATCCCGCCATCATGGCGATGGCTGCCGGTTTGGGCGTCGGCGGTTTCCTGCTGATCCGTCGCCGCCAGCCGAACACCATCAACAGCTGAGGGCGTCGCCGCCCGAAGAAGCGAGCGTGACATCCCGCGGCACGGGCGTCACGCTCGCTTCTTCGCGTCAGGTCCCGCAATCTGCGAGCGCGAGCGGGTCTCGTCAACGATGGATACCGGAAGGTCGGCTTTCCGCTCGACTCTGGACCTAGAGGCGGCCAGTTAGTGTGTCAGGCGCGCGACACACCGAAGTCCCGCCAGCCTTCCTGGCGATGCCAGCGCACCACTTGGTTCGACGTGGAAGCTAGCCACACTGCGTCGATTGCCCGCGGCACGTGGGGCTCGGCCAATCCCCGCACGAGATCCTTGGAACCGAACGCACCGAACGGCTCGGCAAACGAACTGTCGATCCACACAAACAGATGCCGCTCGGCGTACCCGATGGCCTGGGTCAGCTTGAACATGTTGTCGGGCTTGGAGGCGTACTCCTCAGCGACATCGACCAGC
>JAYTKG010000629.1:0-8265 GCA_043730435.1 Acidimicrobiia bacterium
TCTTCTCGGTGCCTTGCACCAGACAAGCGCCATGCTGCGGATAGATGACGGTGTCACCCTTCTTAAACTTCACGGCTCTCCAACGGGGGTTGTCGCAGTTCACTCAAAAAGGGAGCGGACCATGTACGGGCGCGGTAAGGGTACCGGAAAAGGGCCATCTTTTCGAAAGGAAGGCTCAAACCAGGAAGTTGATGAACTGCCAGGGGTCGGTGAGGTCCTGGTTTCGCTGGGCGTAGCGGCCGAAAATGTCGAACCGATTCTGCAATGGATCCCAGTCAATCGGACCCGACCAAAGCGGACTCCAGTAGGGTCGAGCCACGTCGAGCACTTCCTCCCAGGGGAGCTCATCGGGCACCCGAACACCTTCGTTTGGATGGCGGATCATCCAGACCACTGCACCCAACACCGATGACCCGACCTGCACCGTGGTGGCACTCTGGCCCGGTACCAGCGCTCGGGCTTGATCGATGGAGAGCAAGCTTCCGTTCCACCAACTCTTGTACGGATGACCCATGAGCAGCACACCCAACTCATCGATGCCCGAATCGATCTCGTCATTCAGAATGCGCTTCTCGGGCTGCATCACGAATTGGCGCATCTCGAGTTCGTGCATGGACGCGATCGCCACGTCGGCCGGGCAGTACGCGTAGTGGACCGTGGGGCGGTACACGGCCTGGCCGTCGTCCCACACGGTGAGGTGATCGGAGATGGTGAACGCTTCACCATGTCGGATCACCATGCCCACAATTTCGCCGCTCGGAACCCGGCTGCGCACCTTCACCTTGCAGCCCATTTCGGCCAATGCGATCTGGTTGCCCGGACCGTGCCCGGCATGCTGAAACGAGCCCGCGGGCATGAAGCGTTCGTGCGTGCCCCAGCCCATCTCGGCGGGAGCGACACCCTCTTCATACAGCCCGTCAACCGACCACGTGTTGACGAACTCATCGACCTTCTTTGGCACCGACGTGATCTGCGAGTCACGCTCGGCAATGTGGATGACCTTCACGTCGAGCGCGTGCGCGAGCAAGTTGTACGAACCATCGGCCAACGCTGCTTCCACTGAGGCGACCTTGGTGCCGAGAAGGCCGTCGTGCAGGGCCCGCGTTGCGATCTGGCCCAGCGCTTCCTTGGTGAGGTGTGACACCAGGCCCGGGTTGGCGCCGTGCTCCACCACCGCGGAGGCGCCCTTGTTGTCGCCCCATCGGGCGAACATGCGGCGCATAGCCATGTGACGCACGTAAAGCGTGCGGTCGATCGGATGGACTTGAGCGGAGTCTTCGTAGGGATCCCACACTTCAACCGAGGTGTTCAAGTAACGAACGCCGTGGTCGCGGCACCATTCGAGCATGGTTTCGCAATCGATGTTCCACGCTAAGTCGAGGCAGATGTCGCCCTGGCCAACCAACCCCGACAGGGTGCTGTCGAGGTTGTCGGGCGTGATCTGGCCTTGCACGTACTGAACGCCTTGAGCGAGTGGACCGGCGATGCGATGGCGATTGTCCACCATGTCGAAGACCGTGATCTGGCTCGGTTCCAGAGCAATGCTGTCGAGTACAAGCGGCAGGGTGCACTGAGTAACGGAACCGCAGCCAAGAAACAGGATGCGACCATGAAAGCGGACGTGGACCAACGGGACCTCCGAGGGGGTTTCTGAGCGTCGCACAATACGCCATACGACCCGCCGAATCGACACCGGTTTGTGCGCGCAGCGTGGCACACTGGTTGTGGCGGAGCGGGCAAGGAGCTGGGTAGTAGTGCGGAAATATGTGTCTCTGTACGGGACCGGCGGTCACGCAAACGTCGTGTTGGACGCCCTTGTTGCAAGCGGCGATCTCATTCACGCGGTCTTTGACGACCGACGAGGCGACCGGTTCTTTGCCGGGCTGAAGATTCGACCAGGCCTGGTTCTGGCCGGTCAGACCCTGTTCGACCCGTCGAGCGCTCCGGTCATTGTGTGTGTCGGACATAACGCAGCGCGCGCCGATATTGCCGCCATGCTGTCGGTGAGGTTCACGAAAGTGATTCACCCTAAGGCGATCGTCGCAACGGACGTACCACTCGGCGAGGGAAGCATCATCCTTCACGGCGCAATTGTGCTGCCCGGAACCCGACTCGGCCGGCACGTCATCGTGAACACCCTGGTGACCATCGGTGCCGACTGCGCGTTGGGTGACTTCTCGCACATTTCTCCGCAAGCTGCACTGGGCGAAGGAGTCATTGTTGGCGCCGGAAGTCATGTGGGCGCACGTGCCATCATCGCCGCCGGCGTGCGCGTTGGCGAGTGGAGCACGATTGGTGCCGGCGCAGTGGTGGAGCACGACGTGGCCGACAACACGACCGTCGTTGGTAATCCGGCTCACGCCGTTGCCGGACGGTTGGGTCAAACCCGCCCGACCGGCGAGCGCGTGTCTGCGACCGTGGAACAGGCCGTCCGCTTGGAGCTCAGCCCCTACGAGGATGCGCCGAGAAGCGCCAACGGGTCGGCGTAGTCCATCGCCAATGCTTCTGCTACCGGAGCATTCGTCACGTGGCCGGCAATGGTGTTGAAGCCGTGCACCAACGCGGCGTCGCGTTGTATAGCTCCGGACGGCCCGTGCACAGCCACCTCCAGTTGGTACGGCAAGGTGGCGTTGGTGAGCGCGTAGGTGCTGGTGTGCGGCACCGCACCGGGCATGTTGCCAACGCCGTAGTGGAGCACGCCGTGCAGCGTGTAGACGGGGTCGGTGTGGGTGGTCTCATGGATCGTCTCGATGCAGCCACCCTGGTCGATCGCAACGTCGACAATGACCGATCCGGGCTTCATGTTGCGCACCATATCTTCGCTCACCACGACGGGCGCTCGGCCACCCGCCACTAAGACCGCCCCGATCACCAGGTCGGCATCAGCCAAGTTGCGTTCGATAGCGCCACGGTTGGACGCAAGGGTGACGATACGCCCCTTTTGAATCTGATCGACCCAACGCAGCCGATCGAGGTTCTTGTCGAACAACACAACCTCGGCCTCCATACCCGCTGCGATCCAAGCCGAGTTCCAGCCGACGTTGCCAGCTCCGAGCACCACCACCTTGGCCGGACGCACGCCAGGTGCACCGCCCATCAGCACGCCACGCCCACCGTTGTGACGTTCGAGGTAATGCGCGCCCATCTGCGGAGCGAGTCGCCCGGCTACTTCACTCATCGGCGCGAGAAGTGGCAGGGCTCCGGTGTCGAGCTGCACCGTTTCGTACGCGATGCCAGTCGTACCCGCTGCGATCAATGCCTTCGCCACCTCGGGGTACGCGGCCAGGTGCAGGTACGTGAACAGGGTGAGGTCAGCGCGAAGGAAGCCGAATTCCTCGGCCTTTGGCTCTTTCACTTTCACGACCATTTGCTGGGCCCAAGCATCGCCTGCGGTCGGCACAATGGTGGCGCCGGCGGCTGCGTAGTCGGCGTCGGAAATGCTGGCGCCCTCCCCCGCGTGGGTTTCGACAAACACCTCGATGCCATGGCGTTCGAACTCACGCACGCCATCGGGCGTCATCGCGACACGGTGTTCAGCGGTCTTGACTTCCTTCGGGACACCAACGGTTCGCAATGCGGTCATAGTCACATCCTGCCCGAAAACCTCGGCGCGTTGTCGAGGTAAGGCCGACTACACCGTCATTGTCGATTGTGCTGGCTCCGAAGGTCTCAATGCGTTCATTCGCTGGCTGAAAGCCGACGCTGCCGTGGCCAGCACCGAAAGCAACTCGTGCTTGCGCAGTCAGCGGCTGACGACGCCTCACCCGTCCCGATACTTCACGCAACCCGACCGACCCGGTCTACAACGCGGCCTTCGTTGCCGTCGTGGCGTACAGGGTGCTCCGCCGAACGAGCCGACGGCCAAGAGGAGCAACAACTGCCGAGAACGAATTCTCGGTCATCTTCTGACCGTGAATGGCTCCGGCTGCCCGACTGATGTTTTCGTCCATCAAGGTGCCGCCAAGATCGTTCACCCCAGCCAGCAAAAGCTGTTGCACACCGGGTACGCCAATCTTCACCCATGACGCCTGCACGTTGTCGATAAGCCCTCGATAGGCGAGGCGGCCAACGGCATGGAGCAGGATCGTTTCTCGGAACGTTGGCCCACGACGAGCCTTGCGTTGCAGATAGATCGGTGAGGCCATGTGTACGAACGGCAGCGGGATGTACTCGGTGAATCCGCCGGTGCGCTTTTGTACCTCGCGGGTGCGGGCGATGTGGCGGGCCCAGTGAATGGGTCGTTCGATGGAGCCTGCCATGATGGTGACGTTGGAACGAAGACCAACGCCGTGCGCTACCTCATGGATGTTGAGCCACTCTTCGGTGGTGACTTTGTCGGTACACAAGATGGACCGCGGTTCTTCATCAAGGATCTCTGCGGCAGTTCCGGGCAACGATCGCAAGCCAGCATCCATCAGTCGGCGCAGGTACTTCTCCAGGGGCTCGCCCAGGCGTTTGGCACCCTCGTTCACCTCAAGCGCAGTGAAGGCGTGCACGTGCATGTCTGGCGCTGCGTCTTTCACGGCATGGCACACATCGATGTAGTAGTCGCCGTCAAAGCTCGGGTGAATACCACCCTGTAGCGTCACTTCGGTTGCGCCGAGTTCCCACGCTTCACGCACTCGGTTCTGAATGTCGTCGAGTGTGAGGAGGTACGGCGTACCGCGCAGGTTTAGGGAAACCTTGCCTTTGGCGAACCCACAGAACTTACATTTGAAGGTACACACGTTGGTGTAGTTGATGTTGCGGTTGTGGACCCACGTGACGTCGTCGCCAACCACCTGGCGGCGCAGTTCATCAGCTGCGTTAGCGATGGCCACCACCTCATTGCCGCGGGCTTCGAACAGGGTGACCATCTGGTCGATGCCCAACTCTTCTCCGCTATTGAACCCGTGGAGCACCTCGGCGACCGCGCCCCTCACCGGGCGGGCCGGGGCTGGTAGCAGCACGGGCGGATGGGCATTCCAGCCGGAGTACCACTGGGTGGAGAGGTCCCCTACCAGGATCACATCGGCACCGTCGCCTGTGTCTCGGGTGCCGGAGACCTGCTCGGGAAATTGGCTGCCAGGGTCATCACGACCGAGGCCTTCAGCATCACTGCGATCAAGCACGGCGAAGCGTAGTGACGGATCAATCCACTGCTCGGGGCCGGTCAGTTTGTCGGTGATGAATTCGGGATAGGCGGTCAGCCGTGGCGCCATGGTGAAGCCTCTTGCTTCGGTGACGTCACGCAGTAGATCCAATTCGGGCCACGGCCTTTCCGGGTTGACGTGATCGGCCGTAACCGGTGAAACGCCACCCCAATCGTCGATGCCAGCATCGAGTAAAATCCCGAAGTCATCAGACAGGTTTGGTGGTGCCTGTAGATGAATGGAGGACGGCAGGATCAGACGGGCCGCAGCGATGGTCCACAAGAATTCATCCGGTGGACAAGCTGGAGCGTTGCGCATGCCGCTGATGAGCTTGGGGAGGAAATTCTGAATGATCACTTCCTGCACATGCCCGTGACGAGCGTGGCTGGCAGCGATGGCCCGAAGACCATCAAGACGATCCTGGCGTGAGTCACCAATGCCGACCAGGAGGCCCGTGGTGAACGGGATACCCAACTCGCCCGCAGCTTCCAGCGTGGCGAGCCGCCGCACGGGGGTCTTGTCGGGTGCGCTGCGGTGACACGCCAGGTCGGGATTGATCGACTCGATCATCATCCCCTGGCTCACCGATGCAGTGCGGACCAGGCCCAGTTCCTCCGATGTCAGCGCGCCCGCATTGGCATGCGGCAAGAGGCCCGTCTCGGTGACCACCATCTTGCACATGGCGGCGAGGTACTCCACCGTGGAGGCGTAGCCATGATCCGTCAGCCACTGACGGGCCACCTCGTAGCGAAGCTCGGGTCGTTCACCCAAGGTGAAGAGCGCCTCATGACAACCAGCCTCTGCGCCGGCACGTGCGATGGCCAGCACCTCTTCGGGCGACAGGTACGGACTGGCAACGCGGGCTGGCGGCTGGGCGAATGTGCAGTAGTCACACGTGTCCCGGCACAAGAACGTGAGCGGAATGAACACCTTGGGCGAGAAGGTGATGCGGGTTCCGGTGCGCGCATCACGCACAGAACAGGCCTCAGCCATCAGCTCAGCAAGCGGTCGACCCAGCAGCGCAACATCATCCATTGGTGACATTTGGTCACCCTAGCGGCAGTGAGTGTCAATTACGAACTCACTGCTAACCTGGACCCATGGACACCGCCCTCAGCGACGCCGGGATCGAAGCCGTCGCCTCGGTCGTGGGTGACCGTTGGTCGATGCTGGTGGTACGAAACGTGTTTCGGGGCATCCGCCGATTCGACGCACTGTGCGAAGAACTCGATATCTCACGACCGGTGCTTGCGAATCGTCTGCAGAAGTTGGTCGATGTTGGCGTGCTCGAACGGGTGCCCTATCAAACCAATCCGCGGCGGTACGACTACCGCCTCACGCCAGCCGGCGTCGACCTCTCCCCCGCCCTCGTTGCCCTGCTGCGGTGGGGAGACGACTGGTTTGGTGACGGTGCCCGTTCGGCAGTGCTGGTGCACGCTGGTTGTGGCAGCGAATTCGAGCAGGCGTTTTGGTGCTCCACCTGCCGTTGCACATTCGGACCAGGCGACATCCGGTCCGGCTTGTGACCAACGATGAACAACACATGGCCCGCGCCGTCCAAGTTGCGGCAAGCGTGCGCTGTCACACGTCACCAAATCCGTGGGTGGGCTGCGTGATCGTGACGAGCGACGGCGAGACCTTCGAGGGTGCTACCGCTGTTCCGGGCGGCCCGCATGCTGAGGCCACGGCGTTGGGTTTGGCTGACACCAAGGCAGGTGGGGCGACGCTCTACACCACGCTTGAGCCGTGCTCACATCACGGGCGCACCCCGCCGTGTAGCAGTGCCGTTGTCGCCGCCGGCCTACGCCGAGTGGTCGTTGGCATCGAGGACCCTGACCCACTGGTGGCGGGCCGTGGCATCACTGAACTTCGCGCCGCAGGCATCCAGGTCGCCGTCGGCATCTTGGCCGATGAAGTCACCGAACAGTTGCGTCCGTATCTCACCCACCGTCGAACCGGTCGGCCGTTCGTTGTGTTGAAGATGGCGTCCACGCTTGATGGCCGCACGGCCGCTCCCGACGGCACCAGCCAATGGATCACATCAGCCGAGGCGCGTGCCGCGGTCCATCAGCTTCGAGCCGAGAGTGACGCCGTGTGCGTCGGCGCCGGCACGGTTCGGGCCGACAATCCAGCCCTCACCGTTCGATCGTACCCCGGCCCAAATCCGCGGCGCGTCGTGCTCGGCAAAGCCGCTGCAGACGCCGCCGTTCATCCGTGCTTGGAGTGGGATGGCCCACTACCTGGGCTGCTTGATCATCTCGGCGCTGAAGGCGTGCTGCAACTGCTGGTGGAGGGTGGCGCATCGGTTGCGGCATCATTCCATCGTGAGCGACTTGTCGACCGTTACGTCATGCACGTGGCCCCGGCGTTCTTCGGCGGTAGCGATGCCCGACCGCTCTTCGACGGCCCCGGCGCGGCGACTATCGCCGACCTGTGGAGAGGCCAATTCCGGTCGAGCCGTATCGTTGGCGACGACATCGAACTGGTCATGGATCGAGTAAGCGCATGATTACTCGGATCGGTCTATCTATCGTGCCCACCACGTGGGGCCCCTTTCAGTGTGTTGCCTACGCAGGGACAACCGGAATGGAACACATTGCCTTCGTTCGTGGTGACGTGCGCGGCGGACCGCCGCCGCTGGTGCGTGTTCACAGTGAGTGCCTGACCGGCGATGTGTTTGGTTCTGCTCGTTGTGACTGCGGGCCACAACTCGACCTGGCCATGCAACGCATTGCCGATGACGAGCGGGGCGTGTTGGTCTACTTACGCGGCCACGAGGGTCGCGGCATCGGTATCGGCCAGAAGATCCGCGCCTATGCACTGCAAGACGACGGGCTCGATACGGTGGATGCCAACCTGGCCCTCGGCCTTCCCATCGACAGCCGCAGCTACCAGGACGCCGCTCAGATCCTGGCGGATCTCGGCGTTCACGCGGTTCAACTCATGACCAATAATCCGCACAAGTCCGAATCGCTCCGCGACCACGGCATCACAGTGGTTGAACAGGTTCCCATCCATACCGAGCCAACCATTCACAACGCGTCATATCTCCTCACCAAACAACAACGCATGCGCCACCGCGCCTAAGCGGCTCTTCGTATTTGGGCGTGTCTGTCTCAGCCACCCGGGAGCA
>JAYTKG010000630.1:0-2528 GCA_043730435.1 Acidimicrobiia bacterium
GTCTCGGCCAACCACAGCCCGGCTGTCACCTGGGTGTCGAGCCCGACCTCGGTTGCGCCAACGACCACTGTAGCGCCGACCACCACGACGACGGCCCCACCAAAGCCATTGTTCGCAACCGACCAGCCCATTGCCTACTGGTACGGCGGTGACTCGCTCTCTCAGGGCTTCGGTCGATCACTTGAACGACTCGCGGGCGACGATGCCAAATCGACCGTCAGCGGCAAGGGTGTCATCTCCACCGGCCTGGCCCGCCCGGACGTCTTTGACTGGTCCAGCACGATTGATCTCGCCATTACCCACACCAAGATCAATGTGGCCGTCATACTGCTCGGCGCCAACGATGACCAGGACATGGAGACCACCGACGACACCGTTGGGTTCGGCACACCCGGGTGGGCCAACGAGTATCGCCGCCGTGTGGCTGCGCTCATGGCTCGGGCCGATAAGAGCGCGGTGCGGTTGTTGTGGATCGGGCTACCCCCCGTGCGTCAGGCCTCGCTCGACACCAAGCTCAAAGTCATCGACGGCATCATCCGTGACGAAGCACCGCGTCATCACAACACCACCTACATCGACTTGCGAGCCGAGGTCGGCTCACCCGAAGGCGACTACGACCCGTACTGCCATGACGAGGGCAGTTCGCAGGTGCTGTGCCGCTCGAACGACGGCGTGCACTTCACCGACACCGGGTATGACCGGCTGGCCAAACTAGTGATGGCGAAGGCCAGAGCGCTTACGGCGTGACTTCCTCCACGTTGCGCATAGCGTCAGCCGCCATCACAAGATAGGCGTCCAGTTTCGCTCGGATGTCATCTGCTGGCGCCAGTTCATTGAGGGCGTTGTCCATGGCCTTTAGCCAGTGGTCCCGCTCGACCGTGCCAATGCGAAACGGTGCGTGTCGCATGCGTAGACGCGGGTGTCCACGGGCATCGCTGTAGGTCGTCGGCCCGCCCCAGTACTGGGCCAGGAACAAGGTGAGTCGTTCCCGCGCCGGAGCCAGGTCGACCCGTTCAGGGTAGAGCGCCAGCAACACCGGATCGGCAGCAACCCGGGCGTAAAAGCCGTCGACCAGCGCCACAAAGAACGGCATGCCGCCAACATCCTCGTAGAGGGTGGCCTCAGTCATTTAGACGTCGAGGAAGCGGCTGGATGCAATGGCCGATGCCACCGACCCGGCGACGGCACCAATCACCAGCAGCAGAATGATCACATTGCGGAACTGGCCCGCGGTTGCTTGCAGTGTGTCGAAGTTCAACTGCGAGCCGAACGACCCGATCACCTTTGAGCGCCAAAGATTCTTGCCGGTCCACACCAAGCCGCAGGCAATAGCTGCGCCGAGCAGACCCTGCACCATGCCTTCGATGATGAACGGCCAGCGAATAAACCAGTTGGTGGCACCGACCAGTTTCATCACTTCGATCTCTCGACGGCGGGCAAACATGGCGGTGCGAATGGTGTTCCAGATCAGCAGCACCGCGGCCGCCAGCAGGCTGACGGCACCGACACCAAGCCCCCAGCGAGCGAAGCTGGAGATCTTGCGAATGAACGCAATGGCCTGATCGGCCGACCTCACGATCGACACACCCGGCATGGTTCGAAACGTGCTGGTGATCGAGCTGATCACGGTCGACTCGGTGGACGTCGGCTTGATGCGGAACGAGGTGGGTACACCCTGACCGTCTTTAGAAAACAGGTCGGTCATTTCTGGTGTGCTGGGGAAGAGCTTCTTGATTTCGACGAGGGCATCAGCGGCGTTGACGTAGCGCGACGATTTGATGAGTGTGTTCTGTGCTGGCTCGAGCGCTCGCCGCACGCCTTCGATCTGATCGGGAGAGGCGTCGGGGTTCATGAATACCGAGACTTCGACGCCGTCTTTCCAGGTACCGAGCTGGTTGCCGACGGCGTCTTGGATGAGAAACACGAAGCCGACGAACGACAACGACACGATGACCGTCAGCAACGACGCGATGGTCAGCGTGAGGTTGCGAGTGAGGTTCGCCAACGTCTCGCGAACGATGTAACCAATGCGGGAGAACATTTACTCGTACACCCCTCGGGCCTGGTCACGAATGATGATGCCGCGATCAAGTTCGATCACGCGGCGACGCATCATGTTGACGATGTTGCGGTCATGAGTGGCCATCACCACGGTGGTGCCGGTTTTGTTGATGCGATCAAGCAGGCGCATGATGCCCTCTCCCGTCGCCGGGTCCAGGTTGCCGGTGGGCTCGTCGGCCAACAGAATCAGCGGCCGGTTCACGAAGGCGCGAGCGATAGAAACACGCTGCTGCTCGCCGCCGGACAGCTGGTTGGGGAAGCGTTCCTGCTTGCCAGCAAGACCGACCAGTTCGAGAATGGCGGGCACCTGCTGACGGATGACGTGCTTCGGGCTGCCGATCACTTCGAGGGCAAAGGCAACGTTTTCGAACACCGTCTTGTTGAGCAGCAGCTTGTAGTCCTGGAAGACGTTGCCCATCTTGCGACGAAGCTTCGGCACGTCACGAGACGACAGGTTGTTGATGTTT
>JAYTKG010000631.1:0-1989 GCA_043730435.1 Acidimicrobiia bacterium
CTTGCCGTCCGCTCAGTGATGAAAGAGGAACGAATGGGTCATGGACGGACGAACGCCCGAATGTGCGCGTGCGGCAGATGAACGCTGAGCAGTCGTCGCGACTTGCGGTTGCGTTTGCGCGTGAGACAGCGCGTTCAGCGACAGCACGGCTATGCACGGCATGTGTGGACGTGCTTGCTGTGACCGGTGCGGGAATCACGATTATGGGTGGCGATCAGGCCGGCCCGATTTGTGTGTCGGACCCCAGCGTCGCCGCGCTCGAAGATCTTCAATACACGATGGGCCAGGGGCCTTGTCGCGATGCGTTCCAGTCCGGTCGATCGGTCCACGCGGCCCGCCTTGATGTCGACGCTTCAGTGAGGTGGCCGTCGTTTGTGGCGCTCGCCCGACGTTCCGGTATCGGTGCTGTGTTCGCGTACCCGCTCACTGTCAGCGGGGCGAAGGTCGGTGTTCTCACTCTCTACCAGCACGATGAAGGCGACCTCAGCCGTTCGCAACATGACGACTCGATCGCACTTGCGGAGGTTCTCACCGAAACTGTGCTGAGTCTGCAGGACGACGCGCTCCCGGGCGCCCTTGGCGCCGGTCTGGAGAGCGTGGTCCAGTATCGGGCCGAGATTTATCAGGCATCGGGCATGGTGGCAATCCAACTGTCGATCCCCGCCGCCGAGGCATTGCTTCGGATTCGCGCCCACGCCTTCGCTAACGACCAGACGGTGACCGAAACTGCAACACAGATCGTCGCCCGACGTCTCCGACTCCCGAACGATCATCAACCAGAAAAGGAGTTGTGAACTGTGTCTGATGATGCACTGTCCAGAGCAGCTATCCGCCAATCATTGACAGCGACAACTTTCGTTGAGATTGTCGACACTCTCGTTGGCGACTTCGACGTGATCGAAGTACTGACGGTGTTGACGTCGAGATGTGTCGAGCTTCTCGGTGCTGCCGCCGCTGGCATCCTTCTGGCCGATAATGACAACCATCTGCGAGTGATCGGAGCATCGACTGAGCAGATTCAGTTACTTGAGCTGTTCCAGGTACAAAACGATGAAGGGCCGTGCCTGGATTGCTTCCACACCGGCCAAGTCGTTCTCCACTCCGACCTCGACACAGACTCGCCATGGCCCAGGTTCTCAGCCGAATGCACCAAAGCAGGCTTTGCGTCGGTGTGTGCCGTCCCTCTACGCCTCAAAGCACGGACTCTTGGCTGTCTGAACATGTTCATGCCCGAACCAGGCGGTCTTACTGACGCCGATGTGGCACTGGCCCAAGCCCTTGCCGATGTCGCCAGCATCGCGATCATTCAAGATCAAGCCATCCGTGACGCCGCGATCCGTGAAGGTCATCTGCAGCACGCCCTCACCAGTCGAATCGCGATCGAACAAGCCAAAGGCATGATCGCCGAGCGCAACAGCATCGACATGGACGAAGCGTTCTCCCGGCTGCGTACTTACGCCAGAAACAACAACCGTGGCCTCACCGAAGTCGCCGAAGCACTCGTCAACGGCACAACAACCGTCGAGGCCCTCAGCGACGCAAGACGCCCGCCTCGCCCTCCGCCCGCTCGTTGAAGTCACATCCACAACAAGGAGCCCAAAATGGCTGGAGTCGCAATCATCACCGAAGCATGCATTGCGGTCAAAGACCGTGCGTGCGTGGACGTCTGTCCCGTCCAATGCATCTACGAGTACAACCCCGCGACCAACACCCTGGAGTCCGAGGAACAGGCTGGGAGCGGGGTCGTCGAGAACACCCACACCCCAAACGCTGAAGCGATCGCCGTCTTCGGTGACAGCATCCTGTACGTGAACCTGGACGAATGCACCTCCTGCACTGCGTGCTACCAACCCGATGTCTGTCCAGTCGGAGCCATCTACTCCGAAGAACACGTTCCCGACGGAACCCCAACAATCAAGTACAACAGCGCAGACCCCAACACAGGACACGACCACACATTCTTCATCGCGCAAAGCCGGAGCGTATTCG
>JAYTKG010000632.1:0-5927 GCA_043730435.1 Acidimicrobiia bacterium
CCAGACGGCAAAGGAGTAGTCGAGCTGATAGGCGTTCGACTCGGCGGCCTGCGGATAGGCGCGCTGGTGATATTGCCACTTGAGCTGCGTGAGACCGAGGCTTTGCGGGCACCGACCCGCTATGCCATCGGCGCCTATGGGGTGGCCGTATGCGCAGACGCTGCTGTCTGACGTCATGTCACCGATCTGACTGTCGTTCCACCACGATTCGTCGGCTGCGAGGCCACGCACAATGTCCTCATCGACACCCCACTTGCATGCGGCCCACTGCATGATCTCATCGGTCGTGCCCGCAAAGTTGCCGTCGACCCGCTGGAAGATCGCCGGTCCGCCGAGAGAAGGGGGCGTGACGCTCGCCCGGTTCTTCGCCGTGTTGCCCGCCCTGATCTCCGGCGTCTTTCGGACGCGACGGGCGCAGTCACTGGCGCTCGGCAGTGGAACATCGAGCGCCAAAGTTGCGAATCGGGTGGGCACCACTGCTGGCAGAGCCTGGGCTGGCAGCCAACCCATCACGTCGGCGATGAGGTGCACGGATCCACCAGCGTAAACCGTGGCGGCGATGCAGACCGTTCCATCGTTCGCTAGGGGGACTATCGCTAGATTTGCAACGTTGCGACCACGAGCAAGGTTGAGGTTCGATGTGTTCGGCACGGGCCGGTCGCACGGGTAGGCCGTCACAAATCCGTCCGCGGAAGCGTCCGTCGATGTGATGTTCACCACCACGGCTCCGGGGCCGCTCGGCACGCCTGAGTGGCCGGCAATGTCCACCGCTGCGGTCGACAGCGGAGCCGACAGTAAGCCCTTCGGGGCACCGATGCCGCTTCGTGTGTCGAGAATCCGTTTCGGTCGCAGCGCAACGGAATCGCTTCCGCCCCGCAGGAAACCCATGAGGTCGACGAGCACGTGTGTAGCCACGCTTGTCGTCACGCAGAACGAACCATTTCCGGCGAGGGCTGTGATCACCGCGTTGGGCACGTTTCGGCCTCGGTCGAAGTTCACGTTGGAGGTGCCCGGCACGGCTTGATCACACGGATAGGCGGTCAGAAACCCGACGCCGTCGGGGGCCACGGCGGTGACATTGGCAATGGCTGAACCGGCGTCGCTGCTCACACCCGATTGGGCACGGACGGCAACGGTGAGTACCTCGCCGACGTTCAACTTTCGTTTCGCAAAGCCGACGCCGTTGCGGGTATCGACCAGCCGAGCCGGAGCGAGCGAAACCACCGGCGATGAGCCGTCGAACCAAGCCGAAAGATCGGCCAGCACGTCGGTGGCGACCGATGATCGCAGGCAGACTCCACCACCTAAACCCACGCCGAGGATGACGCTATTGGCCACAGTTTGGCGACTCACGAAGTTCAGATTCGAGGTGGCCGGCTCGGCACCTTCGCATGGCCATGCCGACAGAAAACCGTCACCCTGCGGACTGACGGCCGTGACATTGAGCGCCACCGCACGGGCGCTCGCCGGAACCTCTCCGGTACCTGCGAGGACCAGTTGGAAGACTTCACCTGCTGCGAGTCGTCCGAGATGGCCGCCCGTGTTGTCGCGGGTGTCTAGGAGACGTGTCGGCTGCACGACGTGGGTCGCGGCGGTGGCTGGCGCTGTCGGCCAACCGACCGCCGCCAGGCTGAGCGCCGCCGTAAGCAGCGCGGCGCAACGACGTGACGTTCGAGAAGCTGGGTGCATCATCGTCTATGCCTCCTGGAACCTCGGCTGTTCCCAGATGCGCTGGCTGATGTAGTTCTTCACTTCCGCAACGTAGCCCTCGCCCTTGGCGGTGTGCCAACGCCCGGCGTTCCAAAAGCCGACGCATCCCCACGCATCACCAGCGCCGTAGGTGGCGCCCTTGTCGACGCTGTTCAACCAGCTGTAGGCACCCTCGTAACACGATCGCCACACCGCCAAGACGTAGTCAAGGTGGTAAGCGTTCGATTCGGCTGCGGACGGAAAGCCATCCTTGTAGTACTGGTAGTTGATTTGAGCGAGACCGATGCTTTGCGGGCACAGCCCGGCTTGGCCATCGGACCCGATGGAATGGCCATAGGCGCACACGGAACTGTCGCCAGTGAGATCGCCGAGCTGGCTCTCACGCCACCACGACTCCTTGGCCACGACGCCGCGAACGATATCTTCGTCGAGGCCCCACTTGCACGAGACCCATTGCAATAGTTCGTCGGTGGTGCCGCTGAAGTTGCCGTCCACCCGCGCAAACGGTGCGGGTCCAGCAAGGTTGTGATTGCTGCCGCGAACCGAGTTCTTTGCGATGTTCATTCGCTTGTTCTCGGGTGCACGCCGCACCCGCGCCGCGCACTGGTCGCTGGACGGCAGAGGCGCGCCCAGGGGCAACGTGGCAAAACGGGTCGGGGCAACGGCGGCCAGCGCAGGTCCGGGCAGCCAGCCCATCACGTCGGCAACCAGGTGCACCGAGCCGCTGCCGTAGATCTGCGCAGAGATGCACACCGTGCCGTCATTGGCGACGGGCACCACAGCGAGGTTGGCGACATTGCGGCCCCGCACGATGTTGAGTGTGGACGTGTTGGGCAGCGGCCGATCACACGGAAAGGCGGTGGCAAATCCGTCACCGGTTGCTTCCGTGGCGGTCACATTGAGAATGGCCAGACCGGTACCACCCGGCACGCCGGAATGGCCTGCGACCGAGACGGCCGCCGTCGACATCGGCGCAGCCATGAGACCTCGCGGGGCTCCGATGCCGGAGCGCGTGTCGAGCAACCGCGTCGGCTTCACCGGCGTGGATTCACCACCGTGCATCCAACCCATGAGATCCACCAAGACATGCGTGTCCACGCTGGTGGTAACACACATCGATCCGTTACCAGCCAGGGTGGCTACGACAGCATTGGGCACCGTACGACCGCCATCGAAATTCAGATTCGAGCTAGTCGGCACCGCTTGGTCACACGGATACGCGGTGAGGAAACCTTCGCCATCGGGAGCGGTGGCCGTGAGGTTGACGACCGCCGCGCCAGCATCCCCACCCACTCCACGCTGACCCCGGATCGGGATCGTGAGCACTTCGCCAGCATTCAGTTTGCGAGCGGCGAATCCGACCCCACCGCGAGTATCAACCAAGCGGTCCGGAGCGAGCGGAGCGAACGGTGACGTGCCGTCGAACCAAGCCGACACGTCGGCCAGTACGTCGGTGGCGACCGACGACTTCAGACAGACCCGGCCGTTGGTACCGACGCCGACCATCACGCTGTTGGCCACGATTTGACCGCCGACAAAGTTGAGGTTGGACGTGGCAGGCTCGGGCCCGCCACACGGCCAGGCCGACAAGAAGCCGTCACCTACAGGGCTCGCGGCCGTGACATTCAGGGCCACAGCCGTTGCGTTCCCGGGCACATCGGCAACGCCGGTAACGGCCAACTGGAAGGTCTCCCCTGCGGCCAGCCGGCCCTTGTGGCCACCGGTCGTGTCGCGGGTGTCGAGCAATCGGGACGGGGGCACGACATGGGGCGAAGCCTGCGCCGATGATGGCAAGCAGACCATGCCTACCAGGGAAGCCACAGCCACAGCAAGGGCGCGCGGAAGGGTTGATCGGAGGATTCCTTGCCACTGCATGAGAACAGACTGACATATATCCGTAGTCAATCTGTAACAATCCGACTCGAACCCGATGTGACACCTATGGACTGCGGCCGCTTTCAGGCACCGTGGCGAGGCAATGGCGAGATGCGCCATTGCCACGTGTAGCGGCCCGGTTTCACGCGGTAGCGCTCGAGCGTGTCAGGCCCGCACGACCCGGTTCCCACCCCACGCTTGGCCACGTCAAGATGCACGACCAGTTCGTCCCTGCGACGCAGATTGGTCCAATCGGTGGCCTCGGTGAGATCAGTTGATGTGTGATGGGTGGCAGAGAATGCAACGTTGACCGAGGTATCGATCTGCACGCCGGCACCTTTGCGATGGAGGCTCAGGTTGCTCACCTCGGTGCGCGTGCCAAAGTCCTGCGGCATCAGGTACGGCAACTCGTCGGGGGCCGACCGATACTGCCCGAATACCGATCCGCCCTGACGGTCGGTCTCGTTTTCATCGGGACCCAAACCAGTCCACGACACCTCGGAGAATTCGGGCCGGGCCAGAAACGACACACCGACTCTGGGCACGTCCGACCACTGCGACGGGACCACGATCATTTCGGTCAATACCAACGCTCCGTTGTGGTCCATCGCAACAACTTGTGTGTGCACGGCTACGCCCGTATCGGTGCGCAGCTCGTAGACGTTTCGCACCCCGTCATCACGAATCTCGCTGACGATGAGCGAACGCTTCAACCGGTCGAGACCCCACTGCTGCCATTGGCCAAGTGGCTTTCCCTCTTGCCCAGCCCACAACTTGATGCCGTCGTTATCGGTAGGGGCTCGCCATAACTCGGCCCGAACTGCACCGGCTAGCAGCTCTGTTGGTCCGAGCCGCACGCTGGTCAGTTGACCAATCTGGATTCGAGCCTTGGTCGATCCGGCCGTCGCCACGAACGCGTCACCCTGAAGTTGCCACGCGACGGTCGGGCCGGTGACGCCAATGTCGCGCTTCTTCGGGGGCTTCAACATCACGATCTCGTCCCATGCTACAACGTGGCCCTTCGGCGCCCACGGCATATCTCTCGCCGCGAGGAAGCGGACCACGATGGATGCGGACCTCGCGGCCACCTTCGGAGCGACGGCGGCCGGCGGTACCGGAATCGTCACGCTCCCCTCGGCCGGAACGGAAGGCAGCTTTAGCACACCGGTCTTCTTCACGACCCCGTCAATGCGGAACTCCCACGATGCTTTCAGCCACGAGAGGTCGCTGAACCATTGGCGGTTTTCAATGCGGAGCTTGCCCTTGCCTGCCGCCGTCACCCTGACGGGTCGGTGGACCCACGCCACTTCGCGCATGGCGGGGTGGGGCGTACCATCGGGGCCGACTACTCCGTCGGCGACGAAGTTGGCATCATGTGGGGTGTCACCGAACTGGCCGCCATACGCATAACGCCATGCACCGAACGGCAACTCCTGGCGCAAGCCGTGATCCTTCCATTCCCAGATGAAACCGCCCTGGAGCCGCGACGTCGACTCGAACGCTTCCCAGTAATCGGCCATCGACCCATTGGAGTTCCCCATGGCGTGGCTGTACTCGCACAGAATCCACGGGCGATCATCGGTCGTTGTCGTTGCAGCTGCAACCATGTGGTGGATTTGCGGATACATGGGGCAGATCACGTCGGTCGCGAGGTGGCCGCCTTTGTCGGTGTTGCTGTTCCAGGTGTGCATGATGGCACCCTCGTAGTGCACCAGGCGGCTGGGGTCGTAGCTGCGAATCCACCCGGCCATAGCATCATGCGAAGCGCTGTAGCCCGATTCGTTGCCGAGCGACCACATGATGATGCACGCGTGGTTCTTGTCACGCTGCACCATGCGAGCACCGCGCTCGACCATGGTCGGCAACCACACGGGGTCCTGGGTGAGGGATTCCTGGAAGGCGTGCGACTCGACGTTTGCCTCATCCACGACATAGAACCCCAGCTCATCGCACAGATCCAAGAAACGAGGGTCGTTCGGATAATGAGAGCAGCGCACTGCGTTGATGTTGTGGCGTTTCATGGTGATGAGATCGGCGCGCATGTCGTCGACGCTGACGGCCTTGCCCTTCTTCGGGTGATGATCGTGCCGGTTGACGCCGCGGATCATTACCCGCTTGCCGTTGATGAGTACAGACCCAGGCACCATTTCGACCCGCTTGAAGCCAATCGTCTCGATGATCTCCTCGGTGCTCTCCCCCGCCGGGTTCAGCAGCGAAACGACTAGTCGGTAGCGGTTCGGGTGCTCGGCCGACCACGCAGCAACCTTCGGCACCTCGCACGACACGTCGACCACATGGCCCGGGTAGCGGTACGGCCCAAGCCCAACGGGAACCCAGTCGGT
>JAYTKG010000633.1:0-4770 GCA_043730435.1 Acidimicrobiia bacterium
CGCTGGTTCGCTGGAACAGCTGACCCCGACCATGTGCGGGGCCGTCTTTATAGACCGGCGGCCGTGCTGTGGGACGGGCGCACCACGTGGGTCTGTCTCGAAGGGCATCCGACCGATGTTGCCGATCAGGCTGCGCTGGTCGGACTCCCCGAAGTGGACGGGCCACCGTCGCTGCCGCCCTATGCGTGGTCGGTGCCGATGCCCGAGCTTCGTCGCATGATGGCGGAGGTGACCTCGCCGGCCGTAGCCGAGTTCGGCGTCGGCACCATTCATGCCTCCGTGCCCCAACCGGCACGCCCGGTTGACCCTGCGGTGTTCGAGCTGCATCGCTCGCTGGCCGCCACGTTCGATCCCACCGGTCGACTCAACCCCGGGCGATTCCCCCTGCTCCTCCTCCTCGATGGGGTGACTTCCTGATGGATCTGAAACTCAATGCCGACGACCTCGCCAGTTGCGTGTCGTGCGGCCTTTGCCTGCCCCACTGCCCGACCTATCGGGTGAGCGGCGAAGAAGCCTCGTCCCCACGTGGCCGTATTGCCGCCATGCGGGCGGTGCAGGAACCGGACGGCATCGCCGACGCGGCCTTCTTCGTATCCATCGATTCGTGCGTGCAGTGCCGCGGCTGCGAGACGGCCTGCCCGTCGGGCGTGAAGTTCGGCAGCCTCATGGAGGGCACCCGTTCAACACTTGCTGCCGAGGGACGCATCACGCCGCGCTGGCAGCGCCTGGGGTACAAATTGCTCGGCAAACATAGCGTCGTACTGGCCGGTTCGCTCCTGCTCGCTGTGGCGCAACGCCTGCGCCTGGTACCCGGCCGTTTCGGTGTTCCTCGGTTGCCGCTGCGAAATCCTGCGTTGGTTGCCACTGGCTCCGACGTATGGTTCTTCCCGGGCTGCGTGATGGATGCCTGGCAGCGACCGGTACACGCAGCGGCCATGCGCGTGCTGGCCGCTATGAAAGTCGGCGTTGCGCTTCCGAGCGGGCAAGGTGCCTCGTGCTGCGGCGCGCTGCACGTGCACGCTGGTCTTACCAGTGAGGCCTCGGTGTTGGCTGAGCGCACCATGGCTGCGTTTCCTGGCGAAGCGCCAATCCTGGTCGATTCGGCGGGCTGTGGCGCGGCCATGAAGGACTACGGCCACCTTGTCGGTACGCCTGCAGCCGTCGCGTTCGCAGCGCGGGTGCACGACATTCATTCGTGGGTGGCCGACAACGCTTCTCGCCTACCTGTGGCGGTCTTCCCTCAGGGCAAGATCATCGTGCAGGACCCGTGCCATCTGCGCCACGTGCAACGCTGCCACCTCGACGTGCGCAAGGCCCTTGCTCCGTTCGCCCAGGTTGTCGAGCTTGATGACGAAGGCTTGTGCTGCGGCGCCGGTGGTGCCTACTCCAGCCTCCATCCTGACATTGCCGCCGATATTCGCCAGCGTAAGCTCGACTCCATCGGGCGAGCGACCGTTGCGTCTGGCGCAACCGTGGTGGCCAGCGCCAACCCGGGCTGCGCCATGCATCTTGCGGCGGCCGGCGTTCGGGTGGTGCATCCTATGGAAGTGATAGACGCAGCCCTCGGAGGACAACGTGGCCGGTGAGTTCGAAGCCATCCGCCATCGCTTAGAAGCCATAGCGGAAGAGTTGGGTGACCTCGCCATCACTCGGTTGCGGGAGTCCATCGACGCCGGCGGCAAAGAACGTCCCGTCGACGAAAAGCGTCTCACCCAAACCCGCCGCGCCGTCGAAAAAGCCATCAACATCCTCAAAGAACCCGACGACTACGCCAACTGACGCCCCAAAGATCTGCCCTCGGTGACAAGTCTCGGTTGCATCTTGGTCCGCACCCGAGGCAGTCATGAGCGATGGAAGTGTGGCACCTGTTTCACCACGGTACCGAAAGCACGTGAGATCGATCGAATCTGACCTTGCTCCTTGCCTTGGTGAGGGCTGGCTAACTGGAGGGCAGCGTTGATGTATCGAGCGAATGTGCAGAGAGACGAGACGGGAGTGTGGATCGCTCGGGTACCCGATCTCGTGGGAGTCCACAGCAATGCCAAGCGCCTCGATCAGGTTGCTCCACGATTGGCAGAGGCAATTTCTCTCGCCTTGGAAACCGATGTCGCAGCCGAGGAGATCGTGCTCGTTATTGATTACCAGCACCTTGGCTTGGCAACGGCAGACTCCAGCGCAGTGCAGGCCGCGGCCGAAGCTCGAGCGGCAATGCAGGCAGCGCAACGGCGCGCCGAAGAGGCCTCACTCGCTGCAGTACAGACGCTGGCCAGCCATGGCTTCACGCTTCGCGACATTGGCACACTCGTCGGCATGTCCCATCAACGCATCCACCAACTCGTGAGCGGTTAGGGAACCCGTCTCAGCGGTCGTTCAGCGCGTTGATGAGGGAGCGGAGGCGGCTCCAGTGACGTTTGTCGAACGGCAGGCTGAGCCGTGCCAGATCGACGTGGTCGTGGTCGGCGATCTCCTCCGACCGGGGCGCGACAACTGTGATCGGGCCGTCGTTGCAGATGTCGGCGAATTCGGTGTTCAGCGCAGCAAGCTCCGTCGAAGTAGGAGCGTGGTGCACACGAATGACCAGGTCGTCACCGAAGAAGCGGATCGAGTGGTAGTTGCGGTAGAAGTCGTTGATTTCGTCGACCGCAAGCTGGGCCTGATCGGTCACGAGGTACAACGCAAGATCGGCAGGTTCGATGAGGTGCCGAGGAATGAGCACCTTGGTAATCAAATCGTGCACCGGACCCCAGAATGTTTCACCTGGCGTATCCAGGAACACGATCGGTGCCGGGACGCCCTTGCCGGTTTGGGTCAGCGTCAGCAGCTCAAAGGTCTCGTCCAATGTTCCGAAACCGCCGGGCAAGCAGATATAAGCCCTCGACTCCTTCATCAGCATGAGCTTGCGGGTAAAGAAGTACTTCATCGAGACGAGCTTGGAACTGTCAATGAACGGGTTCGCAGCTTCTTCAAACGGGAGCCGGATGTTTACGCCGAAGCTGTGGGCCCGACCTGCGCCTTCCGAGGCGGCGGCCATGATGCCGGGGCCGGCGCCGGTAACCACCATCCATCCCTGGGCGGCAAACAGACGGGCGACGTCTTCGGCCTGAACGTAAAGAGGGTCTTCGACATGGGTACGGGCAGACCCGAAAATCGTGACCTTGGGAATGTGACGATAGGGACCAAAGGCACGGAATGCCTCACGCATTTCAGCCACGGCCGACGCCGTGATCTTTAAATCGATGAGTTCGGTGTGGTCGGCCACCAAACCGGTGGCCGCCTCCAGAAGGTTGTCTGCCAACCTTTCCGCCTCGCCACGAAGAGTGGGCCGAACGCTCCGTAGGAAGTCGGAGATCTCGCTACGTGGCATTGTCAAGCACATTTTCCTTCAGTTTGGGTCAGGTGGCCCATGCAGAGTGAGAACCAAAGCACCTAGAGTATTCACATACCGACAGGACATCGTCGGACGAAGTTACGAGTGCCGATGCGCCCCCCGGATCGGCACTCAAGATTGCGGGAACCAATCCGATCGGCCGGCGGGCCGTTCGACAACCCATCGAGGTCGGACTTGATGGGCCACGAAATGACCCGAGTGACGCAGCTGGGTTGGCTGCCTCACTCGGGTCATCTCATTTTTTCGAAGGGTTCACGTTCCGGCGCGTAACTCGTCGGCCCGCACCGTTAATGCAGCGAGCAACTCGTCAAAGCTTTTGATGAACGACGCCACGCCCTCGGCCTCGAGCTTGTCACTCACGTTGTCCATGTCGATGCCGACAGCGGCGAGCGCAGCCCATTGCTGGTCGATCTGATCGGGATCGGCTATTGCGGTGCGGCCAAAGTTGCCATGGTCGGCAAAGGCCGCCAGCGTGGCGTCGGGGATGGTGTTCACCGTCTCGGCACCAATCAGTTCATCGATATAGAGCGTGTCGGGGTAGGCAGCATTCTTGGTAGAGGTGGATGCCCACAGCGGTCGCTGTGGTCGGGCGCCACGGGCAACCAGCGCATCCCAACGCGCCCCGAGGAACGTGGAGCGGAACAGGCGATAAGCCAGTTTGCCCTGCGCAACCGCGGCTTTTCCTCGGAGGGCCAAGGCCTCAGGCGTGCCGATGGTGTCCAGACGATGGTCAACCTCAGAGTCGACCCGACTGATAAAGAACGACGCAACGCTGGCAATACGCGACAGGTCACCTTTGGCCGCTTCCAGACCGCTGATGTAGGCCTCCATCACCTCGGCGTAACGCTCGAGACTGAAGATGAGCGTGACGTTGACGTTGATGCCTTCGGAGATGGCCTGCCGGATTGCGGGCACACCTTCGGGCGTGGCAGGGATCTTCACCATGAGGTTCGGCCGATTGATGCTGGACCAAAGGTGACGTGCTGCCGCAGTAGTTCCCGCCGTTTCATGCGCCAGGTTCGGCGCTACTTCCACGCTGACGAAACCGTCGTGCCCATTGCTGGCCGAGTAGACCGGAGCAAAGACGTCGAGGGCACCCAGAATGTCTTGGGTGACGAGCGCCCAGTAGTCATCGACGACGTCACCGTTGTCATTGGCCAGTGAGCGAAACTGCTCGTCATAATCGAGCGAACCTTGAATGGCCTTTTGGAAGATCGACGGATTCGACGTGAGACCACGCACACCGCCATCACGCAGGCGAACCAACTCACCCGACGTGAGGTAGCTGCGCTTCAGGTTGTCGAGCCAAGGGCTCTGGCCATACTCGGAGTAAAGCTTCTTCAGTCGATCCATCTCATTTTCCTTTCTGAGCGCCGGCGAGC
>JAYTKG010000634.1:0-9075 GCA_043730435.1 Acidimicrobiia bacterium
GTACGGTCCCAACGTTCTATCCACCCACGACCCACAACCGGCGGCTGTCCGGGGAGGTGAGATGGCTGCGAAAGCAGCCCGCAACAACCCGAGGAGAAGCCGTGTCCACCACGACTGTCCATGCTGTCCCCGCCAAGATCGAAGCATTTCTTCGTGAGCATCAGCCCGCCACCCCGTGCATCGTCGTTGACGTTGACAAGGTGGCCGAGCGCTACGACACGCTGCATGAAACATTGCCGACCGGCCGTATCTACTACGCCGTCAAAGCCAACCCGGCCCAACCGATCCTGCGTCGGCTCCTGGCGCAGGGGTCGTCTTTCGATGTCGCCTCGCCCGCCGAAATCGACGCCTGCCTACAAGCAGGGGCGTCGGCCGCGGACATCTCCTACGGCAACACCATCAAGAAGCGGGCCGACGTTGCGTACGCCGCATCAGTTGGCGTACGCCGTTACACCGTTGATTCGCTGGAGGAGTTGCGCAAGGTCGCTGACGTCATCCCCGGCGCATCCATTTGTGTTCGACTTCGCCACGAGTGCGCCGGGGCCGACTGGCCGCTGTCGCGCAAGTTCGGCTGCGATGCCGCCGACGTCGTCACGCTGCTGGTGGAAGCAACTCGTTTGGGCATGGAGTGTGGAGTCTCGTTCCACGTCGGCTCGCAACAGCGTGACGTCATGGCCTGGGACGACAGCCTGTCGGTTACGGCCGCGGTGTTCGCCCGTGCTCGCGCACTCGGCGGGCGACCTTCGTTTGTCAACATCGGAGGCGGCTTCCCCGGCACCTACCGAGAGGATGCCCCTCCGATGTCGGCCTACGGCGAGGCGATTAACGCAGCGCTCGCCCAGCACTTCCCCGACGGTCTCGCCGAAGTGATGATCGAGCCGGGCCGCTACATGGTGGCCGATGCCGGTGTGATGCGCACCGAGGTGGTGCTGGTCTCCCGTCGTTCACCCATGGACACGCAGCGTTGGGTGTACCTCGACTGCGGCAAGTTTCACGGCTTGGCCGAGACCATGGACGAAGCCATTCGCTATCGGCTCGTCACACCGCACGCCGGTACTCCCACCGGCCCGGTCGCCATTGCCGGTCCCACGTGTGATTCCGCCGACGTGCTGTACGAAAAGACCGACTACGAACTGCCCCTGGCACTGACCGAAGGTGACTTCGTCGACATCTTGTCCACCGGCGCCTACACCACCACCTACTCCAGCGTCGGCTTCAACGGCTTCGCCCCGTTGGCAGAACACTACGTGTAGCCGCAGTCGCCGGCAGGCGGCAAGCAGCTCTGTTTCCCCACAGATTTCAGATGGATGAAATCTGCGGGGAACCAAACGAGAAATGCTCTGTTTCCCCATAGATTTCGTGCGGGTGAAATTTCCGGGGAAGCAGAGCATGAACCTTCCGACCTGGTGCGCAATCCGCACACTCTCCACGCGTGCATCCAACACTGAACGAGATGAGAACGCTTGCGGCCACGCAGCATGGCCTTGTGTCGGTCGCTGAGGCGACCGAGCTGGGGGCAAACCCGGTTCTCATTCACCGGTTGGTGCAGCGGGGACTCGTCACGCGAATCGGCCGAAGAAGCCTGACCTTTCCCGGGCAACCTGAAACCTGGCGCATGAATCTTGCAGCTGCCCTCAACGATGCTGGCGACGAGGCGGTGATTAGCCACCGCGCCGCAGCCTGCCTTCATCACTTCGACGGATTTGGCGAGGGTCCGGTTGAAGTCACTACCCGCGTTGTTCACAAGAACCGCAAGGCCATTGGCATGCTCCACACCTCCGCTGCCATTCCGCTGGCCGACCGGTGTCAGGTGGACGGGTTCCCGTGCACAACGCCAGCCCGCACGGTCGTAGATCTGGCCGCAAGCTGCTCGTTGGCCGAACTGGAGAACGCAGTCGATTCTGCCATCCGAAACGGCGGTGCCTCGTTGGACTTTCTGACGCGAGTTCTTGCTCGTCGGCGGGGTCGGGGGCACTACGGCGGTCCCAAGCTCGACACAGTGCTTGTTGATGCCGGAGGAACGAACAAGTTGGAGCGGCAGTTTCTTCGACTCTGCCGGCAGGCCGGGTTGCCCCGCCCCGCCTGCCAGATCGTGCACAAACGAGGGACCCAAACAGTGGCACGTGTCGACTTCGACTTTGCTCCGTCGCAGCTGGTGGTCGAGGTGGAAGGTCAGATCGGGCACGCCAGCCCGCGGCAACGGCAACGAGATGCGAAACGTCGCCGAGAACTGCTCGCACTCGGTCGAATAGTGCTTCCGTTCACGTACGAGGACGTGTTTCAGCGGCCGTCTCTCGTGCTGGAACAAGTGACGACGACCTTGGCTCGTAGCTCTGTTTCCTCACAGATTTCAGAGGGGTGAAATCTGTGGGGAAACAGACGTGATCGACGGGGCCGAATCGGCGGGGCTTAGTAGCGGTAGCGCTCGGGCTTGAACGGGCCTTCGGGTTCGATGCCCAGGTATTCGGCTTGCACGTCATTGAGCTGGGTGAGCTTCACACCCAGCGCACCGAGGTGAAGGCGGGCCACTTTCTCATCAAGGTGCTTCGGGAGGACGTAGACGCCAACCGGGTACTTATCGAGGTTGTTGAACAGCTCGATCTGAGCCAACACCTGGTTGGTGAAAGAGCAGCTCATCACGAAGCTCGGGTGACCGGTGGCGCAACCAAGGTTCACCAGGCGACCCTCGGCCAACACGATTACGGCGTGGCCATCATTGAACGTCCACACGTCGGTACCAGGCTTCAGTTCATCACGGGTGGCACCCGTGCGAGCGAGACCGGCAATGTCGATCTCGGAGTCGAAATGACCAATGTTGCACACGATGGCGTTGTGCTTCATGTTGCTCATGTGATCAGCCGTGATGACCGCTTCGTTACCGGTAGCGGTGACAAAAATGTCGGCGGTATCGAGCACATCTTCGATGGTGGTGACTTGGTAACCCTCCATGGCCGCCTGCAAGGCGTTGATGGGATCGATCTCGGTGATGATGACACGAGCACCCTGACCCTTGAGCGCCTGGGCGCAGCCCTTACCAACGTCGCCGTAACCAGCCACAACGGCGATCTTGCCGGCGATCATCACGTCGGTGGCGCGGCAGATGGCGTCAATCAGCGAGTGGCGACAGCCGTAGAGGTTGTCGAACTTTGACTTGGTGACCGAGTCGTTCACGTTGATGGCAGGGAAGATGAGCTCGCCCTTTTCGTGCATCTTGTAGAGGCGATGCACACCGGTGGTGGTCTCCTCTGTGACGCCCTTGATACCAGCAGCCATGCGGGTCCACTTGGTGGGGTCTTCACGAAGGGTCTTGTTCAGCAGGCCGAGCACGACGGCCAGCTCCGGGTTGGAGGCCGAACCGGGATCAGGAACGGCGCCGGCCTTTTCGTACTCGACACCCTTGTGCACGAGAAGGGTGGCGTCCCCGCCATCATCGAGGATCATGTTGGGGCCATCACCCGTGGGCCACGCCATCATCTGCTCGGTGCACCACCAGTACTCCTCAAGCGTCTCGCCCTTCCAGGCAAAAACCGGAACGCCCTGCGGATCTTCTGCCGTGCCGTTCGGGCCAATGGCCACGGCAGCAGCGGCGTGGTCTTGGGTGGAGAAAATGTTGCAGCTGGCCCAGCGCACTTCGGCGCCAAGCTCGACCAGCGTCTCGATGAGGACCGCGGTCTGGATGGTCATGTGAAGAGAGCCAGAAATGCGAGCGCCCTTCAGGGGCTTCGACGGCCCGTACTCCTTTCGGAGGGCACGCAGGCCGGGCATCTCGTGCTCGGCGAGGAGAATCTCCTTGCGGCCGAACGGGGCAAGGGCGACATCGGCGACGCGGAAATCTCGTCGGGTTTCAGTGGTGCTCATAAGTTGGTCCTCCAAGGACACGAAACAACGGTTGGTCCACCAGAAGGCAGATTGGGTTGGATCGTGGGCTGGGGCCCGCAGGCACCTGTCAGTTCAGCCCTCGACAGCAGCAACAAGCTTACAGTCACCGAACAGCTACGGCGCACCCGGCCATCTACAGGGCTCGCAGCATTGCCGAGCGAAGCGAGAATGAGCGCCACGAGCGCTAGCGAGAAGCGAAGTAGCTAGAGGGCGGTGATGCGGTCGTGCTCGGCTTGGTCGACGATCTTTGACTCTTCAATCAGCAACACGGCGATGCCGTCACGCACGCTGTAGGCACGCTTTTCACGCGGGTTGTACAACAGGTTCTCATCGGGGATGTAGAGCAGCGGGCCGCGGTCGCTTGGGCAGGCGAGCACTTCGAGCAAAGCTGGGTTGAGCGTCATGGGGATCCTCAGGCGTGGGTGATGAGCGTCAGCAACTCTGCGACATGATCGTCGCAGGCCTGACGGGTGTCGGCTTCAAGGTTGAGACGCAGGAGCGGCTCGGTATTCGACGGCCTCAGGTTAAACCACCACGAGCCACAATCAACGGTGAGGCCGTCAAGATGGTCCTGGGGCTTCGAGGCGAACTTCTCGGCGATCATGTCGATGACGGCCAACGGATCGTTCACGACGGTGTTGATTTCACCTGACGCTTCGTAGCGTTCGAACGGCTTGCGCAGCTCCGACAGGGGCTGGCTGGCGGCGCACAGTGCCTCTAAGACGAACATGGTGGCGATGATTCCCGAGTCGGCCCGATAGTTGTCGCGGAAGTAGTAGTGGGCCGAGTGTTCACCACCGAACGCAGCTCCGGTTTCAGCCATGGTCTGCTTGATGTAACTGTGACCCACCCGGGTACGAACCGGGATGCCACCGTGTTCTTTGATCACTTCGGGCACAGCGTGCGAGCAGATGAGGTTGTGCAAAATAGTGCTGCCCGGCGCCTTGGCCAACACGCCCGCGGCCAACATCGCCGTCGTGGTAGAGCCGGACAGGCCGCGGCCTTTTTCGTCCACCACAAAGACGCGGTCGGCGTCACCATCGAAGGCGAGACCGACATCGAAACCGCCCGACACGACACGGCGTTGTAGGTCACGCTGGTTGGCGGGCTGCAACGGATCGGCGGGATGGTTGGGGAATGTGCCATCGAGTTCGCCGTACATGACCTCAAGTTCGAACGGCAGCTTGGCGAATACCGCGGGCACAACCAAGCCGCCCATGCCGTTGGCCGTATCAGCCACGACCTTAAGCGGCCGGAACTTGGACACATCAACGAAGGAAAGCACGTGATCGACAAACTTGCCGAGCAAGTCCATCTCAGAGACCTTGCCGCGGTGTGCGGCTTTGGCCGGGCCTTCGCCCTTCAGGACAAGATCGGCGGTGTCGCGAATTTCGGCCAAGCCAGAGTCGAGGCCGATGGGCTTGGCGCCCGCCAGACACGCCTTGATGCCGTTGTACTGGGCCGGGTTGTGCGAGGCGGTGAACATGATGCCCGGCGCATCGAGGCTGCCCGATGCAAAGTACAACAGGTCGGTGGATGCCAGGCCGAGCAACACCACATCGACACCCTGATCCTGGGCACCATTGGCGAATGCCTCAACCAAAAGCTCACCCGAAGGACGCATGTCGCGGGCGATCAGAATGCGAGGCACATCGGCGAATTGAGCGAAGCCAACGCCGATTGCGTAAGCCTTTTCCTCATCGAGCTGTTCGGGCACGGTGCCCCGAACGTCATACGCCTTGAAGATCTCGGAGAGTTCAGACATGGGGGCCGCCACGATCATCGGGTGCGTCATCGATATTTTCGACGGGGTGGAGACTAGGCGGTTGAAGCGGAGGTTCCCACTCATCGGGCACCACGAAGTCATCGTGGTCAGGCCCGTGCGTTTCGTCTGCCCTCATGGGCACCGGGTCAGCGTCGAGCAGCGGGAGGGTAACGGTGCCACGCCGCCAAAGGAACAGTGCACCGCCGACGCCGACGAAGGTGAGCAGCCACGCCACCAGATCCATCGGCGTGTAGCCGTAGTGAAGACGGACATGCGTCGAAGTGGGAACGACGACCATGAAGTTGGGGGCCGCGCGGTAAGGGCCTTTGGCGCCGTCGACCTTCCAGTTTGGGAAGGCGCTGACCCGCACCATCACGGGCACGCCGATCTGGTCGACATCGAAATTGAGGGTGTCGTCACCCATTACGACATTGCTCACCTTGATGGGCGCCAGCTCGCGCGATTCGGGCTCGGTCTTGGGTGCGACCACGGCCAGGCTGGTGTCTTCGTTGGTGTCCTTCTCGCTGATGACCTTGAGATCGACACGCTGCCAATCGGCCGGGCCGTTCGCAACGGGAACGCCTGCCCAGTCCTGCTGGTTTTGGAACCAACTCGACCCGACTTCCAACCAGCGATCCCCGTCGTTACCGAGATCCTTGGAAACCTTTCCGGTGAGCGATTCCTTCGACTGCACCACAAGTGGTTGCGTTTGCAACGGTATTACCAAGTCGTTGCCGCTCTTGATCTGGTAAATGTGCCACGGACCGGAGGTAGCGACGGGCGAGAGCTCCTGATGGGCGTCGGCCTTGGCGATCATGGATGGCTTGTAGGCCATGTAGTACTTGACGCCCAGCGTCTTGAGGTACTGCACACCCTTGGTGAGATCACCATCTTCGTACCTGAGGCGGCGTACCGGATTGGAGCTGTGCTCGGACATAGCCGCCGCCGAGATGAAGTGGTACGGCGTGGTTCCGGACGCTTCGAAAAAGAGGCCCTCCTGCGAGGCAATGCATCCATCGGTCCAGAAGGGCAGAAGCATCTGCGCCATTGGTGTGCCGTACTTGTCCTGGTCGTTGTTGTTCTCCCACATAGCCCGGCCACAGCCGTGCTCGGGATTCTTACCGAGGTAATCCATGGTGGACATGAGACCTTGATACTCGCCGTAGGCCTGTTTCTTTTCGTAGCCCTGGTAGTTCCAGTCGGCCCAACCGGACACGAAGCCTTTGTCACTGTCGTTGCCCACGAAACGCGGACCCGTCCAGGCTGGCCATTCGTAGACCCACTTCTTGGCCACCCCGTCGTATCGCTGCGCGCCTTTCACGAACTTGAAGTCGGGCACTGCCCAGAGGTGGAAGGTCTGCTGCGCACACGTACCGAAGGCCAGAAGCCCGGCGGAAACAACCAGCAACCGGCGGGCGGTGATACCGGTGTCCATCGATTCGAGGGGTGAGACGAACCGGGCGATGAATCGCACGATGGCTACCATGCCCATTGCGGCCAGCATGTAGCGGGTGAGATACATGAACGGCAACAGGCGAGCGTTCCACAGCAGGCTTTGTGGCTGCAGGTAGGCCCACGTTCCGTAGATCGTCATCATCAGGCCAAGGAACGCTCCGGCTCGGGTGCGGCGACGCAGTGCATCCAGAAAGCCGATGATCGCCAGGATCATGATGGTGCGATCCCAGAACGTGGATTGCGGGAAGAACATCTCCCACCACGAGTCGGTGCGATGATCATCCGGCGTCTTGCCGGTCGGCCGCTTCTCGTAGTGCATGTCGGTCTGGTACGCCTTGCGCAAGGCAAACGGAATGAGCCAGAACGACGCAAGCAGGCCGGATACCGCGCCGACCTGCAGCAGCACCACGAGGCGTTTCACGGACGCGTGCACCGCCCACAGCATCACGGCCCCGATGGCAACGAAGAACAGCACGATGCCGTGACTCAACGCGGCCAGCGCAGCGAGTATCGCGGACAGCACCCGGAAGCGTCCGGTGCGCAACGTGTAGGAGAACACCGCAAAGAAAGCAACGGCGAGTGACAGCGCAATCGAGAACGAATACTCGCCGGCCATGGTGGACGCGATGTTGCCGCCGTAGATGCGGAACGTGTCATCGAACAGGAACCACACCGCGGCCACCGCGAACACTTCGGGGAGCGGCTTCTTCAAACCGTTGAGGCGACCGAACAACCAGCACACAAATGGCAGCGTGACAATGCCCAGCACGCTCACCACCTTGAGCGCGACGCCGTAGGGCAACACCACGTTGAACAGCACCACGATCAGCGCAGGGATCACCATGTAGAACTGGTACATCGGGAAGCCGCCGTACCAGTCAGGCGCCCAGCCGCTCAGCCGACCGTGCGGCAAAATGTGATCTCGCAAATAGGCGGGACCCCACACGTGCGCACCCATGTCACCGCCAGCGGGAGTCGTCTTGGCGAAGATCTGCGACGGATGCATCTGCACAAAGGTGAACATCATCAGGCCGCCGACCACGAGCACGCTCATGAGCCGTTCATAGAAACGCCACGCCTCTTCATCGATCGGCTTTTCGGGCGGCGGCGGCGGATCGTTCGGTGCGGGATCCCACTCTTCGGGCGCGGCCGGTTCCAGCGAATCAAGCAAATCGGTCATGAGTCCTCAATGCTGCCATCTGGGACAACGCCCGTGGTGTCAGGAGAAGAACAGAAGTTTCACCACTGCAGTGGCGTTGAAGCCGGCGTGGATGGCCATGCCGAGCCCAAGTCGGTCCGTTCGTTGGGCGGCGTACCCGACGACAAGGCCGAACATGACGAGCGCTGGGAACTGCACCGGTTGGAAGTGGATGAGGCCGAACATCACCGCCGAACCAGCTAGGGCAAGGCTGTCGTTGTAACGCGCCGCGAACGAGCGCAGCACCAAACCCCGAAAAAAGAGTTCCTCGAAGAGTGGCGCACCGACGACGACCACGAGCACTAGGAGCGTGGCCCCTAGGGCACCCCGACCCTTTTCGGTGAGTTGTTTGGCCGGATCTTCCACCTTGGAGATGTCGAACGCGCTCCAGTGATTCGCCTTATAGATAGCCCGATACAAAGGTCCGAGCGCCTTGTAGAGCGCCGGAACAAAAACGAGTTGCAACACGACGCCAATGGGGAAACCCAAGGCATCCGATGCCCGCACGGCCAATCCGTAGTCACGACGAAGGTCCCGGGTACCCCACGTTCGGCTGGCAAACCAACACACGCCGAACAATCCGAGCCATTGCGGGATCTGGGTGATGGCTACGAGCCACAGCGGCCAGGTGGCCGTGTCCTGCGATGCGTACCCCGTGATGCCCGCCAGCAACGCGCCACCGATGATGGCAACGCTGAACGCGCAAAGGAATCCAATGACTGCCACCCCGACGTGGAATTGATGATCCTCGGGGTGAACACGCACCTAGGTCACAGTA
>JAYTKG010000635.1:0-3075 GCA_043730435.1 Acidimicrobiia bacterium
AAACAACCACACCCAAGATGTCGGCGGTGCCGTACGCATCGCAGAACAGTCGCAGGCGACGACGCTGCTCGGCTGGAGTTCCTAATCCATCGGAATTCGACGTTGTCGAGACGGGAGCCCAGCGATACACGGCGTAGCCAACGTCCCAGAGTCGAGGTCCGGGATGGGCAATGTCAAAATCGAACACGCCCGTCACCGTGCCGTGATTCATCGCACAGTTGTACGGTGCGAAATCGCCGTGGCACATCACCTCGATGGGGTGTTGAGGAGGCAGGAACCAGCGGTCATCCGGGCGCGCCTCAAAACCAGCTGTCGCCTCATGAAATCGTCGAAGCAGTTGCGCTGCGCTCGTCAACGCGCCGTCCGTTCGAAAGGCATCGACTAACGGATAGTTGGTCGTCTCGCCGTCAAGAAACGTGAGGGCTTCGGTACCAGCGCCAACGTCGACGTCGATCACTTCAGGACCCTCCGAGAAACCGTTGGCGCGGACGTAACGAAGCAGTCGATGAACGGAAGCAGAGTGCGGTCCGATTGGCCGAATGACGTGGGGCCCGACTCGCCTTATTGTGTTCATTCCACCCACAAGGTCGTCGTCGCCATTGGCTGCGGGGTCATCCACGGCACACCTTACGACTCTCCACGGCGAAGTTGATCGATTTGGCGGCGGTCGCGTTTGGTGGGGCGGCCGGCCCCGCGGTCGCGCTGCATAATGCCGATGTCGACGCGTTCTACCGGCGGACTAAAATCGCGAAGGCACTCGGCGGCGCGTGGGGCGCCGACTCGTTTGTTGATCAGCTCGACCACTTCCACGATGCGTTGACGTTGGGCGATTCGAGCTTCGATACGGTCGCCAACCTTCACTGCGTGCGCCGACTTGGCCGATGCGCCGTTCACCTTCACGCGATCGGCTCGGCAGAGATCCGTTGCAGCTGAGCGGGTAGGGGTCAGCCGCACCGACCACAACCAAATGTCGAGCCGCACTGCATCCATTCGCCAAGCGTAGGCTTTGCGGATGACCACTGGGAGAGCCACCGCATCGGCGCAGAGTTTCTCTTTAATCCCCGAGGTGTCTCTGGCCGAACTCACGGCGGACCGACAGCCAAACGCATTGCGGCTGACCACGATCTGTCATGAGGTGGGATTCTTCTATCTGGTTGATCACGGCATCGAGCAGGAGTTCTTCGATCGGTACTTCTCCCTCATGGCGTCATTTTTTGCGTTACCCGAGGACGTGAAGGCAACAATCGACAAGCGTCAGTCGCCCCACTTTCGCGGTTGGGAACGCGTAGGTGCCGAGCTCACCAACAATCGACCCGACTTTCGCGAACAGCTCGACGTATCGACCGAGAACCCGGCCTACGGACCCGATGTCGATCCGCCATATCTACGCCTCGACGGGCCGAATCAATGGCTACCTGATGAGATCCTTCCTGGCTTCCACGCCATCGTGAGCCAGTTCTTCGAGCGGTTGAGTGATGTTGCGAACCAGTTAATGTCGGCGATGTCGCTCGGCCTCGGGCTTGGCGTGAATCATCTTCAGGATTTGTTCGGCGAGCGTCCGCTGTCGTTCGCCAAGCTAATCAGCTATCCGCCGACACCCTACGGCCAGGCAGGAGTGAACGCGCACCACGACGCAGGCTTTCTCACCCTCTTGGTGCAACACGGAGTCGGCGGATTGCAAGCACAGAATCCGCAGGGGGAATGGATCGACGTGACACCTCGGTCCGGCGCTCTGGTGGTCAACCTTGGCGAGATGCTGCAAGCCATCACCGGCAACTATTTCGTGGCTACGAGCCATCGAGTCATCGCTCGGGATGCCCGCCTGTCGTCTGCCTATTTTCACGGCCCAGACCTACGCACTTGTCTCGACCCTCTCCCGCTCGACCCGTCCTTCGCGGCCGCCGTAGCCGCCAGCCCGCGACACGCCTCGGCCGGCTTCATGTCGAAACGCAACGAGCTGCTCGAAGGTGCAGCCGTCACTGCCAGCACGAGCGCCCCGGTCTACGGCCAACAGCTGTGGAACTACTACCTGCGCAGCTACCCCGACAACGTCCGCGCCCACTACCCCGACCTAGCCGGTTAGCCCGTCGGCGTTCGAGGGTCGTGTCACGTCTTGGAGTCCGTGACGGCTATCGGTTCGCCACTCGTGGAGTCGACCAGCACGCGGTAGCCGAGTGGGACAGCGAGGGTGGCTGTAACGGTTCGCGCGAAGCCTACCGCAGGGCACGATTCGACCTTACCCGTGCCTTGACGCGTCGTCTTTACGCTGAGGCCGACGATGTTGGCGCGCTCATCAAGAACAGCGGCATAGTCGGCCGTGCAAGGTCCTTGGCCTTCGGCCGCCCCGGTGAACGAAACCGTCAACGTCTTACCATCGCTTGACAACGTGGCCGATCCGCCGCCGGGTACTCCAGCCGGACCGGAAGTCTCGTAGTCGCGAAGTGGTTCGAAGACAAGCTTGTGCTGAACAGCGGCCACGGCCACAGCTGTCTCCCCACTGAATTGAAAGATCCAAGCGGGCAGAGCCACAGGACCGCGGTCGGTAGCAAACGTCGATGTGCCGAGCGCCACGCTCGTGGCTTGGAGAGATTCGGCGGTGCCGTCCGCGTTAGGCGGCACGTTAACCAACGTCCGGTACGCGCTGGCCGCGTCCATGACCGGATAGTTACCGGCAGTGTCAGGTGCCATCGGGTAGCTGGCTGGCGGACGGACCCCTCCGTAGGACAGTGCGATCTTTTCGCTGTCATTCACAAAGCCGTTGTCGGGCCAGTGGAGCGGTCCTGAAAGGAACACAATCGGGCGAGGCTGCTCGGACGCTGAAAATCCCTTCCAACGATCCACCCTGCTACGCCTGGTGATGACGGCGATGGATCGACGTTTCGGAGTTCCGCAGTCGACGCGGGCGAGTCGTCTTGAGCTGGTGCGCTCCCCACGTGGGCGCTACCGCAAGCCGATAGCAGCAACGTCACGGTCCCAACCACCAACGCTCGTGTCATCGACCGATGCATGTTCGAAAGTCTCACAGACCTGCTGGCGCGTGAGTGCACGGTTCCTTCAAGAAATTGCTTCACAGTG
>JAYTKG010000636.1:0-4047 GCA_043730435.1 Acidimicrobiia bacterium
GTGCTCCATCTGCGGGCGCGCCTCGCCGCCGTGAACGCTGATGAAGAACCTGAGTAGACCGTCACACCATCGTTGACCCCGGTCAACCTCCTCGCATCCCGAGCTAGGGGAGTACTCCCATGAGCGTGTTTTTGTTCTCCGTCATTCTCACCATCGCGCCAGCCCTCACCGTGCCACCCAGGTTTCAGCCCCCGGTTGCGGCACCTATCGTTGACCACTTCCGGCCGCCGGCCTGCATCTGGTGCGCTGGCAATCGCGGCATCGACTATGCCGTCGCCCCCGGAACACCAGTCCACGCCGCCGGCCCGGGTCGGGTCGATTTCGCTGGCCCGGTTGGCAAGGAACTGTTCGTGGTCATCAGCCACGCCGATGGCCTGCGCACCACCTACGCGTTCGTCCAGAGCGTGAGCGTGTCCGTCGGTCAAACCGTCGCCGCCGGCGATATCGTGGCGCTCGCTGGCCCCGATCTGCATTTCGGGGTCCGTCGGGGAGACGTTTACCTTGACCCTGAACCGTTCCTGATCGGGCGGCGGCTCAAGGCCCGGCTGGTTGCATGAGGCCGGTTTCGACTATCCTTTCCCGTCGGCTACCAGCCTGGTGGCCCACCAACCATGCGGTCGGTTTCTGCGGTCATTCCTCGTGAATGCCACGCCGGTCGTTTCCACGAAACCGCAGAAGAAAGTTGAGCAATGACTGCTGTTATCACGATGCGCCAGCTCTTGGACGCTGGCGTCCACTTCGGTCACCAGACCCGCCGTTGGAACCCCAAGATGAAGCGTTTCATCTATGGCGAGCGTTCCGGCATCTACATCATCGATCTCAATCAGACCCTCTCGCGCATCGAGACGGCCTACACCTACGTGCGTGACACCGTGGCCGGCGGCGGCACCATTCTCTTCATCGGTACCAAGAAGCAGGCCCAGGACCCGATCCAGAGCTACGCCGAGAAGTGCGGCATGCCGTACATCAACGAGCGTTGGCTCGGTGGCATGCTCACCAACTTCGAGACCATGGCCAAGCGCGTCGAGAAGATGAAGGAATACGAGCGCATGAAGCTCTCGGGCGAATTCGAGGCCATGCCGAAGAAAGAAGCACTGCTCCTCAGCCGCGAGCTTGAGAAGCTGCAACGCAACCTCGGCGGTATCCGCAACATGACTCGCCGCCCCGACGCAGTGTTCGTGCTCGACACCAAGAAGGAGCACATCGGCGTTACCGAAGCCAACAAGCTCGGTATCCCGGTTGTTGCCGTGGTTGACACCAACTGTGACCCCGACCTTTGCCAGTACGTCATCCCGGGCAACGACGACGCCATTCGCGCCGGAACGCTGATGTGCCGCGTCATTTCTGACGCCGTCGAAGAAGGCCGCTTCATCGCCAGCCGCCGCAACCCGCAGGCCGCCCCGGTCAGCCGTACGCCCGAGCAGGAAGCCGCTATCGCCCAGGCTCAGGCCGAAGCCCAGCGTCAGGCCCGTCAGGCCCAGGCTGAGCGCGACGCCCGCCTGACCGCCCCCGCCGCCGCCGTCGAGGCTGCCCCGGCCGCCGCCGCCGTCGAGGCTGCCCCGGTAGCCGAAGCCGTTGTTGTTGAAGCCCCCGCCGTCGAGGCCGCACCGGCCGACGCCACCACCCCCACGGAGTAATTATGTCGTTCACAGCAAAAGACGTCGCAGCTCTGCGCGCCGCAACTCAGGTCGGCATGATGGACTGCAAGAAGGCTCTCGAAGCCTGCGATGGTGACATCGACAAGGCCATCCAGTACCTCCGTGAAAAGGGTATGACCAAGGCTGCCGAGCGGGCCGATCGAGACAACAACCAGGGTTGTGTCGCGCTGGTCATCGACGGCAACGTCGGCGCAATGGTGCAGATCAAGTGTGAAACAGACTTCGTTGCCGCCTCCGACGGTTTCAAAGGTCTCGCCCAGGAAATGGCTGCCCTGGTGGCTGCCAAGGGCGAAGACGCCGTCAGCGAGAAGAAGGATGCGCTCGAAAACCTGATCATCACGCTGAAGGAAAACATCGAGATGGGCCGGGTCGTCCGCTTCGAAGCGGCTGCCGGCAACCTGCTCGATCACTACCTGCACATGCAGGGCGGACGCGGCGTCAACGGCGTCATCGTCGAAGTGACCGGCGCCAACCAGGAGCAGGCCCATGATGTTGCTGTCCACGCCGGCTTCACCAAGCCGAAGTATCTCAGCCGGGACGAAGTATCGGCTGAGACCGTCGCGGCCGAGCGGGCAACGCTTGAAGCCATTACCCGCAACGAGGGTAAGCCAGAGGCAGCCATCGCCAAGATCGTCGAAGGACGCATTGGCGGCTTCTACAAGGACAACTGCCTGGTAGAGCAGGCGTTCGTCAAGGACGAGAAGCAGACCATCGCCCAGTACCTCGGTTCTGGCTCCGTTGTCCGCTTCGCCCAGATCCTCATCGGCTGATCTGCAATGGCCTCGCCTCGATGGAAGCGCATCATCTTCAAACCATCGGGCGAGGCCCTCGCCGGTCCTGCCGGCAACGGTCTTGACGGAGACACCCTCCGTCAGACGGCTCTCGAAATAAAAGACATCCGCGAGACGCTCGACGTTGATGTCGCAGTGGTCGTGGGCGGCGGAAATTTCTGGCGGGGTCGCACCGGTGCGCTCGCCGGAATGGACCCCACCCAGTCCGATCACATTGGCATGTTGGGCACCGTCATGAATGCCCTCGCCTTGCAGGATGCGCTCGAACGAGTTGGCCAGGTCACCCGGGTGCAGAGCGCTATTGAGATGCCCCGCATCGCCGAGCCCTACATTCGTCGTCGAGCCATGCGGCATCTGGAAAAAGGTCGCGTGGTGATCTTCGCGGCCGGTACCGGCAATCCGTTCTTCACCACCGACACCGCAGCAGCACTGCGCGCCGCTGAGATCGACGCTGACGCTCTGTTGAAGGGAACTCACTCCGGCGTTGACGGCGTGTACGACTCCGACCCCCGCAAGAACCCCGACGCCAAACGCTACGACGAGGTGAGCTACCTCGAAGTCATGACCAAGGACCTCAAGGTAATGGATGCCACCGCCATTGCTTTTTGCAGGGACAACAAGATTCCGATCGTGGTCTTCGACATGACCGCTCCGGGTGCGCTCAAGGCCATTCTCCAGGGTAATAACGTCGGAACGATCGTCCGAGACCCTGAAAAGTAGCGAACATCACGATCCGACCCCTGCCACATGGGTACGCTGACGACTGTGATTGACGAAGAACTCCTGGAAGCCATGGAGAAGATGGGCAAGGCCCTGGAACACACGCAAGTGCAGTTCACGACCGTGCGAACCGGGCGCGCTACGCCCGCGCTCGTTGAGCGCCTGATTGTGAACTACTACGGCAGCGACGTCCCGCTCCAGCAGCTCGCCGGCTTTAGCGTCCCTGAGGCTCGCCAGCTCGTGGTCAAGCCTCATGACAAAGGTTCCCTGAAGGCCATCGAAAAGGCGATCCGTGATTCCGACCTCGGTCTGTCGCCCTCGAATGACGGCGTGGTGATCCGGCTCAATGTTCCCGCGCTCACAGAGGAGCGCCGCAAAGAGTACGTAAAGATCGCCAAGAACATGGCTGAAGACGGACGTATCGCCGTCCGCAATGTCCGCCGCGATGGTCGCAAGCATCTCGAGGCCGCAGAAAAGAAGCATGAGATCTCGGCCGACGAACTAGAGCGCGCCGAAAAAGAGCTAGAAAAAATTACCCACGACCACATCGACGATATAGATAAGGCGTTTGCTCGTAAAGAGCACGAACTCCTCGATGTCTGAGCTAGTTCAGCCATCGATAGTTGCGCGGACCCCGACTCCGCGACGTCCGTTGCCGACGGAAGGATCAGCATGACAGACGAGCACGACAACGACATATGGAGAGCCCGTCCGGAAGACGACGAGGAGCTTGACGCGCCTCCGTCGTCGCCGACCGAAGCTGTTCCTGTTGTCGACGTCGACGAGCCGCTGCTCCGCTTCAGTCAAGACGACGGTCTTCTCCCGCATTGGACGGAACCACCAACTGGTCAGATGCCAGCCATTCTCGCCGATGACGC
>JAYTKG010000637.1:0-1849 GCA_043730435.1 Acidimicrobiia bacterium
AGCGGTAAAAGTTGCGACGGCCGTTGGGGTTGTCGGCCATGAACTCGTCTTCTTCGATCTGAACGTCGTAGCCACCCGACTTCGCGTTGTAACGCACCCAGTTGTGGCCTGCTTGTCGACCGACCAGGCACAGTTCGTCGGGTGCCAGGCAGTACAGGATGCCGTCACCGATCACATAGCCGTCGGGGCTGCAGACCACGCTGTGACGGGAGCGATCGACACCAAATGTGGTGTAGCTGTTCACCGTGAGATGGTTCATCAGGGCCACAGCGTCCTTGCCGCGAATGAACGTGGTGGTCATGTGGTACGACTGGTCGTAGAAGGCGATGCTTGTGCGACATGCCATCTGCTCTTCGCGCCAGTTCGTGAACTCCGGTGCGACGAACTGGGTGGGCTGGCGAAGTACGGCGTCTTTCAATACCGAACCCTTGCGGTTGTCATAGAGGTGATCGACCAGGTTCGGGATCGAGTCCAACAGATTCTGAAGCGATCGGGTCGATTCTGGAGAGGGCATATGGTTCCTTCGGTGTTGGGTTTGACCGGCGCCGAAAGCGCCACGGGAAGCGATGGTTGATGTCCTGCACGGCGGGCGCCAAGCGCCCATCCCCCGACAGGCACAGTACACATGGTGCGCCATCCGGCGAACCGTGTCCGTTCTCCCTAGAAGAACGTTCGGTCAGTGCCGGACGTGCGCGGTGCCGCTCACGATCAAAGTCGCTTCACGCTTCAGCCAGACAGAACAGGTGGCGTCCCAACCTTCATCGGTCGTCGTCACTTCATCGATAACGCCGCCTGCCACGACGCGGTCGCCGTCAAGGACGCGGGCGTGGAACTGCACGGTAAGTCGGCGAATCGAGTCGTCGCCGGCCCATGCCATCAACATGTTGGCGATGTAGCCGAGGTTCAGCGGGCCTTGATTGACCGTCCGCTGGCCGAGCCCCATTGATGCCGCCGCAGCACGGTCCCAGTGAATGGGGTAGGGGTCGCGCAGAATCGCGGCCATGGTCTTCATGCGCTGCGGGTCCACCGACTCAATGACGAACGACGGAATAGCGTCACCAACCGCGGGAACAACGGTCACCGCACGAACCGCCAGCGGTTCGTGACACGCGCTGCCAGTTCACCGTTGGGGTCGAACAACTCGATCTGGAATGCAATGTCGTCGTGACGCACCGCTCCTGCGGCGTCGATGACGCGTTCGGCACTCACGACGCCGCCCTCTACACGGTACCGGCACTCCTCGCGTAGAGGCTTCACGTACTCCCAGTCGTAACCGAGCAGGCTGACGGAGCCGGCCTGTCCGTCGCTGCCACCTAGGCGGAACAGTTCCCCGATCGATGTGCCCGCCCCTTGGATCGGCACGTGGAACAGCGCAATGGGGTGAACCAAATCGGACGTCATTGGCTGGCGCGAGGTGCAGTCCGTGAGGAGGAAATTCTCCCAGTGGGCAATGGTGTATTCCCCACCTGGAAACCGGTGCCCGACGAGGCCTTCGACTTCTGCATCAGTCAGCATGTGAGCCAACGCCCGCGTCTTGCCACCATGACACCGGAGACAACGGGTAGCGCTGTTGGTAGTGCTGGGTGCGCGCCGCGAGTTCGGCATCGGTGGGCGGTGACAGGTCTTGTCCAACGGAGGCAACCGCGCCCTCACCAACAGGCGCGAGGATCGAGCAGCCCGGAATCGGGCCGATCTGCTCAAGGCGGATTTCTACGATCATGTCGCGCATGGCACCAGCCAGGACATGGTGATGCTCGCTCGCCTGGTGAGCGATGAAGTCCCGGTAGTCGTCGAACGCCATCATCGCCAGGAAGTGATCGGGCTCCTCCCGGCGGAAGTATTCGTACCG
>JAYTKG010000638.1:0-6851 GCA_043730435.1 Acidimicrobiia bacterium
GACCCAATGACACTCGCCATCTCAAGGTGACGGGCCGCGCCGGCGTGCCTGCCGATGCAACGGCGGTCGTGCTAAACGTCACCCAGATCGATGCAACCACATACGGCTATATGACGGTCTGGCCGACCGGGCTCGGCCGCCCCAACACGTCCAACCTGAACGGCGCCCCGGGTCGCATCCGCCCCAACCTCGTCGTGTCCAAAGTCGGCGAGGGCGGTCAGGTCGACATCTTCAACTATGACGGCAATGCCCACGTCGCGGTGGACGTGGTCGGCTACTTCAGTGCCCGCGGCGGTGGCCAGATCTACCCACTGTCACCCAACCGCCTCATGGACAGCCGCAACGGCTTCGGCACACCGAAGGGCCCGCTCGGCGCCACCGAGGTGCGCAATCTCACGGTCACCGGAGTCGGTGGAGTTCCGGCAGACGCCAAGGCCGTCATCGTGAACGTCACCGGCACGCAGTCGACCATTGGTTCGTTCCTCACCGTCTTCCCAACCGGCGACAAGTTGCCGACGACCTCCAACGTGAACCTCGACCTCGCTGACCCAGCACCGAACCTGGTGATGATGAAAGTGGGCGCTGGTGGCCAAATCTCCGTCTCGAACGACCGCGGCCTCGCCCACGTTATCGTGGATGTGATGGGCTTCGTGCGATAAGACCTTGGCGGTCAGCCGCCGATCTGGCTCATCGATTTGTTCGGTCGCAAAAAGTTCACTTGGCCGATTTTGTGACCGGCCCACTTGGTGCCAACGGCCCGAACGATTTCAGCGGCGATCTGATCGTCGCTGGAATCGTCGCGCAACAGGTCTCGAAGATCGAAGCTGCGGGTGGCGAACAGACAGGTGAGGAACTGGCCCTCGGCGGTGAGTCGTACGCGATCGCAGTCGCCGCAGAAGGGCTTGGTAACGGTAGGAATCACGCCAACATCACCGAGGCCATCGGCATACAGCCAGCGGTCCGCGGGCGCCGCGCCCCGATTCGGCGCGGGCACGAGCGGATAGACAGCACCGATGGTCGCAACGATTTCGTCTTGACTGACCACCTTGTTGGCTGTCCAGTCACCAGAGGCATCGAGCGGCATGAACTCGATAAACCTGACCGCGACGTTGTGCTGGCGACCAAAAGTTGCAAAATCAACGATCTCATCATCGTTCACGCCACGCTCAAGCACACAGTTGATCTTGACCGGACCGAAGCCGGCTTCTTGCGCGGCAGCGATACCGTCCAGAACGTTTACGAGCTCGTCACGCCGTGTCATACGATGAAACTTCTCACGGTCGAGTGAATCGAGGCTGATGTTGACCCGGTCGAGCCCCGCAGCCTTGAGGTCATGGGCGCCATGCCGGAATGTGGCTGCATTAGTAGTGATGGAAAGGTCGGGTTTGCGGCCGGCGAACTGGGAGTCGGCGTTGGCCGGCACCCGGAGTTGCGCCAGCTTCTCGACCAGAATCGGTAGATGGGCACGCATGGTGGGCTCACCGCCCGTCAGGCGTAATCCGTCCACACCGAAGCGCTCAACAAAGATCTTGGCCAGTCGGGTGAACTCTTCAAACGTCAGCACGTCGGCACGCGGCAGCCAGGTCATGCCCTCGGCGGGCATGCAGTAGGTGCATCGGAAGTTACACCGGTCGGTTACCGAAATACGCAGGTCTCGCACGGTACGAGCGAACGGATCGACCAGCGGCGCGTACGAAGACATAGTCCAATCCTACTGACCAACGCCCCTCGAGCCACCTGCGAGACCACTACAAGCGTGCAGCGAGGTCCTTGCCGAACCACCGTTGGGCGTACGGATTGTCGTTGTACCGTTCGAGAGCGCCGCAGCGCCGTGCGGTACCTGAAAAGCAACGGGGTCGGCCGTGAATGCGTCGCCGGCATCGAACCCGGTGGGGAACCGGTCGTTTAGCTCCGCGAAGTAGCTGCTCATTGCCTGGCGGGCTTCTGGCGATGTCGGGGGTCGGACATGATGAATGCGAGGGAGTGTTCGGAGCCCACGGTTTCGGACCCTACGCCGCTAGCGAAGCAGGATGCACTCTACGAGGTCGCCGACAGCAAGCCCCGAGCCGTTGGGTATGAGGGCGAGGGAATTGGCGTGGGCGGTTGCGGCCAGTTGATGGCTGCCCTGGGGTCCGCCGGCGCGGATGTGCCATCGACCGTCAGCGCCGAAGGCGCCGTGCACGCGGGTGATGTGGAGCTTGTCGTCGGGGTGACGCCTGAGCGGTTCATCGGCCACGGCCATGAGACGCGGCCGCTCAACTTCGGTCGTGTGTCCCATCATGTGGCGCAATGCTGGGCGGGCCAACATTTCAAAACTGATCAGTGACGACACGGGGTTGCCGGGCAGACCGAACAGCGGCACACCGTTTAGCAACCCAAACGCGAAGGGCTTGGCCGGCTTGATGGCGATCTGCATCCAGCGCATCTCGGCGCGACGGCTCAGGACTGCTTTCACGATGTCGAAATCTCCCATGCTTACGCCGCCGCTGGTGATGATGGCGTCGTGACCGCGGGCAGCCTTCACGAGCAGAGCTTCGAGTTCGTCTTCGTCGTCGCGCACCGTGCCAAGGTCGACGGGCGTGCAACCGGCCTCTTCTACCAGTCCCCGCAGCATGCGGCGGTTGCTCTCCCGAATTTCGCCGGGGCCAAGGGGACGGTCGTCGTCCACCAGCTCGTCACCCGTTGAGAAAAGCGCCACGCGCGGACGCTTCACGACGGGCACCCGAAGGCGGCCGAGCGAGGCCATCATGCCGATGTGGGCGGGGTGCAGCACGGTACCGGCAGCAAACACCATGTCGCCCGATTGCACGTCGCTGCCGGCCAGTCGTAAGGCGTCGCCCGCACGGACCGAACGAGAGAAGGACACGGTCGCACCGTCGGCTGAAACGGTGCTGTCCTCCACCATCACGATGGCGTCGGCGCCGTGTGGCATGGGCGCGCCGGTCATGATGCGCATCGCCTCGCCGAAACCGACGGGAACCGTGGCGGCGGCGCCAGCCGCCAATGTGCCGAGCACGCGCAGCGACTCGCCGACGGCCGTCGTGTCGGCGGCGCGAACGGCGAACCCGTCAACGGCCGAGTTATCGAACGGAGGAATCGGGTCGAGTGCCGTCGCATCCTCGGCGAGCACACAGCCGAGGGCGTCGGCCAAATCAACCGCAACCACAAGGCCAACGGGGCAGGACGAGAAAACGTGGGTACGGGCGTCATCGAGCGAAATCACGAACCGACCTTAGAGGACAGGTTTCCTCGGCCTCCGTGCGGACGAAGTGGCACACTGCTAGCCGTGCGCTTTGAAGAACGAGAAATTCGTTGGACCACGTGGAATGGCGAGCACGAAGAGACTGTTCGCCTCGCATTTGAGAACGGCGGGTGGACCGCGGAAGGCAGCGTTGAGAGCCTGGACATCACCTACGTGCTGCGCTTCGACGCAGCGTGGCGCACCCGTCAGTTCCTGCTGTTCCGCGATCTCGATGAGCCCGACCTTTGGCTCGCCACCGACGGCGCTGGGCTGTGGGGCGAAACGAATGGCACGGTTCGCGATGACCTCACCGGGTGTTCTGACATCGCTCTTTCGTGCACGCCCTTCACGACTGCCGCAGCGGTCATGCGACTCCGTGCGAGCGGGCAGCAGAACGAATCACGCTCGGTTGCGATGGTCGATGTGGAGACGCTCGGCGTGACCGTGCACGAGCACGACCTCACGCACCTCGGCAACGATCAGTGGGAGCAGCAGTCGCGTACGACGGGTTGCAGCTACCAGTTCCTGGTCGACGAGTTCGGGTTGACCCTGGACGAGCCCGAACGCTTCCGCCGTTCAGGCCGCTGAACGGGCAACAACGCAGGCTCACTCGGTAGGCGCCGCCCCAGGAGCCAGAGTTGCACCACGATCAACATGACCACACCAAGGATCAGGGCAACACGAATGATGCCTGAGCTGTTGGCAGGAAGGTAGGCCGGTGTCGTCGCGCTCTCAATCACCGTCGACGAGGCCGAGGACGGTTCCGAACCTATGGCGAAGGCGCCTAGGGCCGCAGCAGTGGCGACACACAGGACGGCGCGGGGCACGCTGTGTTTCGGTTGCGAGGGGTGCTGATGCTTTGCCACACCGTATTCATCGGCGCGATGAGCAAAGCCCTTAGTTGAAGGCTTCGTTCAGGGCCACAATGATCCCGGCGAACTACCCAAAAGTACGCGTGTTTATTTCCTGCAGAACGTTTCTGAAATCAGCGCCGAGCACCGGATGCCCGAGGGCGATTTCCACCGTGGCGCGCAACCAGTCGAGCTTGTTACCAGTGTCATAGCGACCGGAGGTGAACACAAGACCGGAGAACGTTTCGGTCTCCAACAACATGCGCAGGGCGTCGGTGAGTTGCAACTCGCCACCTGCGCCCGGCTTGAGTCGCGTAATGCAGTCGAAGATGGCTGGCGTGAGCAGGTAGCGGCCCATGATGGCGAGGTCGCTCGGCGCATCATCGGGCTTCGGTTTTTCTACCATGTCGACCACGCGCACCAAACCGTCGGCGTCGGGAACGCCTTGGGGCTTTACGACACCGTATGCACCGATCTCCGGAGACCCGAACTGCTTTAGCGCAATGACCGACGAACCGGTGCGCTCGTAAGCGGCCAGCATCCCGGTGAGCAGCGCCGGATCGGCCATCAGATCGTCCGGCAGCATCACCACGAACGGTTCGTTACCCACGTGCTGGCGAGCCATGCCCACCGCGTGACCGAGACCACGCGGCTGATGCTGGCGCACGAAGTGGATGTCAGCCATTTCGGCGAGTTTGCGCATCTCCTCGGCCTGCTCGTGCTTGCCCGACTTCTCCAGCGAGGCCTCAAGCTCGAGCGAGCGGTCGAAGTGGTCTTCGATGGTGCGTTTCGAGCGACCGGTGATGATCAAGATGTCGGTGATACCAGCGGCAACCGCCTCTTCCACCACGTATTGGATGCCTGGCTTGTCCACCACCGGGAGCATTTCCTTGGGGGTGGCTTTGGTGGCGGGAAGGAACCGAGTTCCGAGCCCTGCCGCCGGGATGACCGCTTTTCGCACACGCACGGGGGCACCATAGCCCTTGCCCCTGGCACGGTCTGTGCGACGTTCGGCCTGTTTTGCGTCAGCCAATGGCCTATAAGGCGGCAACCTCGCTAGGCTTAGCAGTCGACGCATGCGAGTGCCAGCGGCGGAAAGCGAATCAGAGTTATGCCTACGTACGTCTATCGGTTCACGGATTGCGACGGGACAATCGAAGTCCAGCAGTCATTTAAGGACGACGCCCTCACCGAGGTCCTCAACCCGGCCGATGGCAAACTGCATCCCGTCAAGAAAGTGTTTACTCCTGTCGGCGTCACGTTCAAGGGTGGCGGCTTCTACAAGAACGACAGTCGCGGCTCGTCGTCATCGTCATCAAACACGCCGACCACGCCGGCGTCGCCCACCACAACCAGCGATTCTTCCTCAAGCAGCGACACCAACAAAGCCCCTGCCCCGGCCGTGGCCGCGCCGTCTACACCAGCAGCGGCTTCGTCAAGTTCTTCCGCCGACTAGTGCGCTAGCCCCAGTGGTCGGGCTAGCGTTGCCATTCTTCCCCTTCTGACACTCCAGCAGAAGGAGGCGACACATGGTCGCTCCTACCCGTCGCATCAGCCTTGCTCTTTCGTCGCGCCCGTGGATGTACTGGGCTGGCGTTGTCGTGCTCGCAATCCTTACCGGCGTCTCGGTGCAGAACTTCACGAAACCGGCGTCGGCTGCCGGTGGCTGTCAGCCGGCCACTGCAACCACCACCGCTCTGGTGGGCACCCTCGGACTGGCCGTGCCGCTTGGAGACCCGGCCCTACCCCTGCACGCAGGTGACCATGTGGACATCGTGGGTGTGGCCAGAAACTTGCCGGTACTGACCGTGTCGGACAGCGCTGCCGTCGTGGCGGTCAAAGACGCTGACGTCGACGCCGTGGTGGCCGCCGTTCGCAACCACAGCACGACGCTGGCGCTGGTTCAGCGCCCGGCGGAAACCGTCAAAATCACCAAGCCTGCGAGCACGCGGTAGACCACGAACGGCGTGAAACTCTTGGTGCGAATGAGCTTCAGCATGCCCCATACAGCCAGCCAACCTGACACACCCGAAGTGATGATGCCGAGCACCATCGCTCCCTTCAGGTCGCCCGGAATGCCGGTCTTGGCCAGCTTGAGCATCTTGTACGCAATGGCCCCACCGGTGACGGGAATAGCCATGAGAAACGAGGCGCGGGCTGCGGCGTCACGGGTGAAGCCCACGGCACGACCAGCGGTGATGGTGATACCCGAGCGTGACGTGCCGGGGTTGAGCGCCAAGATCTGCGCGCCGCCGATGATGAGGGCGTCTCGCATGGTGTAGGTCTCTAGGTTGCGCTTGCCGCGTAGGCGGTCGGCCCAGCCCAGGGCCAGACCGAACACGATCAGCGACACCGCGATAAGGGCCGGTTTTCCCAGTTTCTCGTCGATCTTCTTCTCGAGCACTGCGCCAATAGCGGCGGCGGGAAGTGAAGAGACCACCAGCAACCAGGCCAGCTTGCCCTCAATCGTGGGAGGAATCTTCCGGTTCACGACGGCCTTTACGCCCTCGCGGATGTACACCACAAGGTCCTTGCGGAAGTAAGCCACGGCGGCGATAAACGTGCCGATATGCAACGCCACATCGAACGCCTTCTCAGACGCCAACCCGGCTGTGCTGTTGTCGAAGTCCTTCCAGTGGAAAAGCCACGGCACGATCAAAAGGTGGCCGGACGAGGACACCGGCAAAAACTCGGTGAGGCCCTGGGTAAGACCAAGGACAATCGCGTGAAGGGGGGACATGCACAATCCGATCGGGCTG
>JAYTKG010000639.1:0-3855 GCA_043730435.1 Acidimicrobiia bacterium
GGTCTGCTTCGTGATGTCATTACGCGGGTGGCAGTGCTAGGAACCGAGATCGGCTGTCGCGGACTACTGATCCATGCCGAATCGCTCGAAGCCCGAAACTTTTACCGCCATCTCGTTCCAGAGTTTGAGTCCTCGCCTACCGACGAATTGCACCTGGTTCTCCTCATGAAGGACATTCGCCGCACGCTTGCCAAACAGAAGGATTAAGGAGCGAGAGAACAAGTTTCTTTGCGGGCGTAGCGACGTGGAATTGGATCGAAACTACCTATCGATCCAGCGGTTGGGCTGGGTCGACACCGCAGGGTTGGTTGCTGACCACTCGTCCGGGGAGACGAGCCGGACACGTTCAGCGAGACGGGCGATAGCGTCCACCGTGCTTGGTTCCGATACCAGCGGATTCGCGGAGTATGCAACGAACGAAATCACCCCCGGACGCGGTTCCCACGCCAGGCTGCCGCTACCGCCACCGATCATAGAGATGGCCGAGGGTCGGCCGGCCACAAGCGGACCTGGCTGAAATCCCGCCTCAAAGAGTGCGTCCTCGAAGCCTGGGCTGAAGGTTAGGCCGGTGTAGCACAAACCCTGCGTGTCGATCTCGCCGACAGCATCGCAGCCGTAACGAGCTTCGCGAACCGTCGATGGCGATGAACTGCCCGAGGCAACCACGGAGAACTCAGGCAAGGATGACAACGTGATTGTCGGTCGTCCCTCGACCACCTGCGTGGCATCACCGATGGCTCTGACCTCTGCCGGTGTGAGACCGACTGCTCTTACTCGCAGCGTGCCACGCTTCTGGGCAATGGTGAGCTCGGTTGCGCCCGATGCCGCGATGATTTCGGATCTCACCTGACCCGTGCCGGTAACGTCTGGTTGGTAGGTGACTACTGAAGTCCGGTGAACCATTGAGCCATCCTTGGCCCGGACGACGAGTGAGTAGGGACCGTCGATGGCGTTGGGGTCTCTGCGATCGAGGGTAAAGGCTTTGTAGGACGCAGGGGACTTCGCTTCGCTGATCAACATGCCGCCCAGCGTTGCCTCGGTCGCCTCTGATTGTTGATTCGTCTGAACCTTGGAACCATCGCTCGAACTGACGTTAAGCACGCCACCGACGAAAGCCAGCACAGCCGCTGCTGACCAAGCAACGTTGCGTGTTTTGCTGTGTCGTCGTTGCCTATCTGCTCTGCGGTACACGTCATCGAGGTCGCGTTTGGGCCGCACTCGGTCGGCTTCGCGGGTAAGGAGCTCGTGTAGATCGTTCATCGTTCAACCTCCGTTTGTAGACGAGCGAGTGCTCGATGCAACGACGACTTGACCGTGCCCGGTCGTATGCCGAGCACTTCAGCGATCTCGGCTTCCGGTAAGTCAACGTAGAACCGCAACACCACGACCGCACGCTGTCGATCAGGTAGCCGTTGAAGCGACGCCATCAGCTCGGGTATCGGCTCCGCCGCCGTCGCCGTTTGACGGGCTAGACGGGGTGCATGCCGTCGGGCGGTACCGAGGCGTCTGCGTTCGTTGCTGCATGCATTGACCACCGCTACCCGAAGCCACGCCCGCGGCACGTCGATTCGATCAAAGCGATTGTGCAGTTTGGCGAACGCTTCCTGCACGATGTCCTCAGCCACCATCGATGAGCTGGTCAACAGAGAGGCCAAGCGAACGAGTTGATCGTAATGTGATGTGTAGAGCGACGCGAACGTTTCGGTCTCCTCCGCCATTTCTACGGCCAGCGGTTCGGTCACGTCTCTTTGACACCCCAGGTGGACAAATCGTTCCCTTCGCTCTCGTAAGCGGACTCTATTCGGGCGGTGGTTGGCTATGGTCGGGTTGATGACTACGGGCGAACTCAAGCAGCTGCTGTACTTGCCGCCGTTTGGGCCGTTGTGCGATCCGCGTCTGCTGGCTGATCTTGCGGCCGAGGCGGAGGCGGCGGGGTGGGATGGCATCTTCTTGTGGGATCACGTGCTGCGACGGCGCGAAGAGGTGATCGATATCGCTGATCCGTGGGTGTGTCTGTCGGCCATGGCGATGACCACGTCCACGATCCGCATTGGCCCTTTGGTCACGCCGCTCACCAGGCGTCGTCCCATCAAGGTGGCGCGGGAGATCGTCACGCTTGATCACCTCAGTCGCGGTCGGCTCACCATGGGGTTCGGCCTTGGCGTCGATACCGGCGGCGAGCTCACTCGATTTGGTGAGATCGCCGACCAACGCGTTCGCGCCGATCGCCTCGACGAAGGTTTAGCGATTCTCGACCAACTGCTTGTTGAAGGTCACTGCGACTTCCACGGGGAACACTTTCAGGTGGACGATGTGATCTTCGGACCCCGCCCGGTGCAACAACCGCGACCGCCGTACTGGTTCGCCATCCGAGGTACGGCACAACGTCCGGCCCGTCGGGCCGCGAAGTACGAAGGCTTGATCCCGATCGAGATGGACCTCGATGCCATCAAGCGCCTGCTCGAGATGATCGGCCAACAGCGTGGGTCGCTCGATGGTTTCGATGTGGTCGTGTCCGACACAAAAGGCATCGGCCCCGACGCGCCCGAACCCGACATGGTGGCCGCCGGTGCGACGTGGATCACCCGCCGCGTGCCGGTTGGTGCGACCGAACGCGATGTGCGTGAACTGATCAAACGAACCGTACGCACATGACCCGGAAGTCGCACCGCTGTTGCGGAGTAGAATCGGTGCGTCGACAAGGAGGGCGAAATGACACATACAACGTTGCCTGAGGGGTCCGGTACCGCAGCAGATCCCTGGCGGCTGCAAACACCGCCGCTCACCTCCGACTACACAATGCATCGTGATGTTCGAAACGACGTCGAGGTCATTGTGTGCACCGTCGGCAAGACCGTGCTGCTGTACGACGCTCGCTGTCTCGATGATCTTCACGCGATGCTCAAAGCTCACGGTGACTGGATGGAACTCGGCTCGGCCGACGAGCAGAAGCCGGCGAAGGCCGACACGGTAGAGGCATGGGGTCGTTCCGATGACAATCCGATTGGTGGCTGGTACGGATTGAAGAAGGGACTGCGCGGCCGCTTCGGTATGTATGTCCCTCCGCTGATGGAGCGGCTTGGTTTGGCCGAGGTTGAGCACAACCCCCGCAACAATCGCATGCGGGCTCTCTGAACGTTACTCGCGCATGTTTTCGAACTGCAGCGGGATCTCGAGGTCGGTGTTCTTCAGGAGGGTCATGACGGCTTGAAGATCATCACGCTTCTTGCTGGTCACTCGGATCTGATCGCCCTGGGTGGATGACGACACGCCTTTCGGACCCTTTTCCTTGATAAGGCGGTTGATCTCACGAGCCTTGTCGGCACCGATGCCTACATTGACCGTGACGATCTGGCGCACCGACGCACCGCTGGCCTCTTCAAACTTTCCCCAGTCGATGCCCTTCAAGGACATGCCCCGCTTCACGAAACGCTCTTCGAGTAACACTCGGATAGCGCGAGCGCGATCCTCGGATGCGGTGCGAATGGTGAGTACCAGGTCCTTGTCCTCAATGGAGGAGTTGGTGCCCTTGAAGTCGTAGCGGGTCTCGAGTTCTCGACGGGCCTGATCAAGCGCGTTGCGCAGTTCTTGCTTGTCCACTTCGGAAACGATGTCAAAGGTCGGCATGACCGTAACTTACCTCGCTGGCTCGCTACCGCTCCCGGCGCTTGACCTCGTTTCGATGAGACAATGCCGCGAGTTGTCCCGTTATCGCTTGAGCGGAAGGCGTCGTCGGTGGATATGATGCGACACGCAACATATGGGTCGGTGCCCGAGTGGCCAATGGGAGCGGGCTGTAAACCCGCCGGCTTACGCCTACGGAGGTTCAAATCCTTCTCGGCCCACAACTGCAGA
>JAYTKG010000640.1:0-1528 GCA_043730435.1 Acidimicrobiia bacterium
GGACGGGCGAGGCGGTTTTCGATCGTCTGACTTACCGGCCACGGCCCTGACCCCCACCGAACGAGCACCGTGTCGGGTTTTGCACCGTCGGTGGACAACATTGCGTAACTGTGGATAACTCCGTGGACAACCTTTCGAGAATTGCCCACGGAGTGTGGAAAAGATCAAGCATTACTACGGAGTGCATTCAATCCACGACGGGTCGTGGGCCGAATGGATCAGCTGGGGACGACGGTGACCGTAACGGGGAATTGCACATCGCTGTGCAACTTCACCGTCACGCTGTGCGAACCCGTGGTCTTGATGGCCTCGCCGATGTGAATGTGGCGACGCTCGAGGTGCGCACCAGTCTGTGTCCGAACGGCCTCGACAATGTCGGCAGCGGTGATGGAGCCAAAGAGACGTCCTTCGGTGCCGGCGCGGGCCTTGAGTTGTACCGGGGTGGACACCAACTTGCTGGCGATGGTCTCGGCAGCCGAGCGATCGGCAGCGTCTTTGAGGTCACGGGAGCGACGCATGGACTTGGCCTGATCGATGGCACCGTCGGTGGCTACGAACGCCAGACCCTTCGGCATGAGGAAGTTACGGGCAAAGCCGTCGGTCACCTCACAGATGTCGCCACGCTTACCGACGGTGGCGAGGTCGGAACGAAGAATCACTTTCATGACACGTCCTCCGCATCAACGGTCTCAGTGTCGTCGACATCGACATCGTCAATCTCTTCGACGGCGTCGGCCGCAGCCTCATCACGACGGGGACCACGCTCGCCCCGCTCACCACGGTCGGGACGACCGGTGCGCTGGGTTGTGACCCGCTTGGCGTACGGCAACAGCGCCATCTCGCGGCTGAGCTTGATGGCCTGCGCAATGTCACGCTGCTGCTGCACATCATTGCCAGAGACGCGACGAGCGCGGATCTTGGAGCGGTCGGAGACAAAGCGGGCCAACAGGTTGGCGTCCTTGTAATCGACGTAGTCGATCTTCTCCTGGATCAAGATGGATGTTTTCTTCTTGATCTTCTTGTTCGGATTCTCGCGGCCCTTGGGGCCACGGGAAGATGTTGACTTGCTGTTACTCGGCTTCATTAGAACGGCTCCTCGTCGCCATACACAGGATCATTGGAGGCGGGACGGCCGCCGGCGTTTCCGCCGCCTGAGCCCCCACCGGTGGGTGCGTCGCCACCGCGACGGTCATTGCGGTCAACCGCAGCCGTCGCCCAGCGCAGGCTGGGCCCGATCTCATCGGCGACGATTTCGACAACGCTGCGCTTCTCGCCCTCAGACGTGTCGTAGCTGCGCTGTTCCAGACGGCCGGTAACCATTACCCGCATGCCCTTGGTGAGGGACGCCGCGGCGTTCTCACCCAGCTGGGCCCAGGCAACGGCGTTAAAGAACGACGTCTGCTCTTGCCATTCATTGTTGACCTGGTAACGGCGGGACACGGCAAGGCCGAGCGTGCAGATGGCACGGCCGCCCTGGGTGAAACGAAGCTCCGGATCCCGCGTCAGGTTGCCGACGACGGTGACAGTT
>JAYTKG010000641.1:0-1964 GCA_043730435.1 Acidimicrobiia bacterium
GAGCCCGACGAGTTGGCCGAAGCAGTGGCCGAGCAGCTGCTCTGTCGATGGGGGGTACTGTTCCGTGACCTCGCCGTTCGGGAGCATCTGGCCCTGCCGTGGCGGGAAATCCAATGGGCGTTGCGCCGACTCGAAGCTCGCGGGGTGATCCTGGGCGGCCGTTTCGTCACCGGTTTCAACGGCGAGCAGTACGCCCTACCCGAAGCGGTGGAGGCGCTGACCGCCCTACGCCGAGACACCACCAGGGGCGAGCGCATCACCATCTGCGCCGCCGATCCGTTGAACCTCACCGGCGTGGTGACACCCGGCCCGCGGGTCCCCGCGTTGCAGACCCGCACCATCGTCTACGAGGACGGCCTGCCTCGGTTGCACGAGACGGAGGTCGAACCGGCCGCCACTCCGTCGCTCGCTCAGGGGGTGATGACCTGACCGTTGTCGTCACGAACCTCCGGTTCACGCACCCGCACCCGCGGGTCGCCAAACTTGGCATCCCGATCGGAAAAGGCGCCTTTCAAGCCACCGGCCTTCACCGCGGCGAAGTACTCCTGGGTGCCGGGCGCGCGGTGGGCTCTGGCGTCGGTTTCCGCCGCGTACCGCTGCAGCGTGCGGGCGCCCATCAGCTCCATCCCCATGTTGATCACCCGCTTGTTGGAAGACAGAAGATCGGAATCGATCATGGCCAACCGCCGGGCCAGACTGCGCACCTCTTCATCGAGCAGCGCGGCAGGAACGGACTTCATCACCAGGCCAATGAGCGCAGCGTCCGAACCGGCGATGAGATCACCGGTCATAGTCAGCCGCTTCGCCCACTGCGGACCCACGTGGTAGAGCCACATCGAGTTGGGCAGGCTGCCGAGGTTGCGGGCCGGCGGGAAGCCTATAAGGGCGTCGTCAGCGGCGATGATCATGTCGCAGAACAACGCCAGATCGGTGCCGCCGGCCAGACATCGCCCCTGGATCTGGGCGATCGTCGGCTTGTGCATATCCCACAGCACCCGCAGTCGATGAGTGTTTCGTTCAAGCTGCCAGGAATCGTCGTCGATGGTCCGGCTACCACGGCGGGGGCGGTCCGGCTGGGCCGAGAAATCCCGCATGCCGGACAGGTCGTAACCCGAGCAGAAGTCAGGGCCGGCGCCCTTGATGACCACCGCGTGCACCGCTTTGTCGTCATCGGCGTCCCACAGCGCCGCCTCCAGCTCAGCCAACAGCTCCCGGGACAATGCGTTTCGTTTCTCCGGCCGGTTCAGCGTGACGGTAGCGAAACCTTCAGCTACCTCGTAGGCAATGCATGCATAGTCGACCATACGGTGGACCCTAGCGGGACCAGCGACGTGCCCATCGCCACGCCACGACCAGTCAGCCGCAGCCAGAACGATATGTTCGACAGGAATTCGCTCAACAGGAAGATGTTCGCGCCGGAGAAGCGTTCGCACGCAGGAGGTCACCATGAGCCAACCGTCCCCGACAGCAGGAAGCGCAACGGCACCGGAGCCCAACCCGCATAAACCCGGCACCATACCTGACGGAATACCTGGCGGAGTACCTGGCGGAGTACCTGGCGGAGTACCTAACAGTATGGTTGCGAGCGGCGAGGAAGGGGGAGATCCCGCCTGCTGGGCCCACCTCTTCGAGGAAGGCACCGGTCCCGATGACACGCAGCTGGCCCGACTGGTGCGTGGCTTGGCCGACGCGGTGATCATCTGCGACAGCGCCGGAAACATCGTGCTGTGGAACGACGCCGCCACCAAACTGTTCGGCTTCAGTGCCGACGAGGCCTTCGGCCAGCCCCTTGACCTCATCATCCCGGAACGGTTGCGAACACGACACTGGGAGGGGTATCGCACCGTCATGCACACCGGCCACACCGACTACGGCGATCGCCTGCTCGAGGTACCCGCGTTACACAAAGACGGCCGACGCCTTTCCATCGCCTTCACCGTCAGCCTGCTGACCGAGCCCGGTCG
>JAYTKG010000642.1:0-3351 GCA_043730435.1 Acidimicrobiia bacterium
ACCCAAAGAAGCTCATCATTGGCATCGTTGCCCTGGTGGTGGCCTTGCTGCTGCCGCACTACCTTGTGACCGACAACGCCGGTGTGCTGCCGCTGTTCACCGTGGTGCTCTGCGCGGTGTACGCGTTGTTTTCGCTAGGCCTCAATATCGTGGTCGGTTTCGCCGGACTGCTTGACCTTGGGTACGTCGCGTTCTTCCTTGTCGGCGCCTATGTGTCGGCCTGGTTCATGTCGGACTTCATCAGCAGTCAGAACATCCACATTCTCGACACGGCTCGTGCAGTCATCCCTGGTATTCACTTGTCGTTCTGGTTTGTGGTGATTCTGGCGGGCATTATCGCGGCGCTCGTGGGCGTGGTCATTGGCGCGCCGACGCTGCGGTTGAAGAGCGACTACCTTGCGCTGGTCACCCTAGGCTTCGGCGAGATTCTGCCCGAGGTCTTCCGCAACGCCGAGAAGTTCACCAATGGCACCAAGGGTATCGGTCCGATCGACGCAGTGGGCATGGGCCCGTTGGCGGTATTACCCGGCATCGAGAAGACCATTACACCCAGCGACTACATCGCCAAGTATTATGTGATTTTGGTCTTCTGCGCGTTGTTCGTCTGGATCTCCATCAAACTGCGTGATGGTCGCCTCGGGCGAGCATGGATGGCCATTCGAGAAGACGAACTGGCTGCAAGCCTGATGGGCGTTCCGCTCATGAAGACCAAGCTCTGGTCGTATGCCGTTGGAGCGTTGGCCGGTGGTGTCGGTGGGGCGTTCTACGCCACCATTGTTGGCACCGTCAACGTCGACAGCTTCACGTTTGCGTTCTCCATCATCATTCTCTGCGCCGTCATCCTGGGCGGTATGGGCAACGTGTGGGGAGCCATCCTTGGTGGCGTCGTCATTACGTGGTTCAACTACACCGGTCTGATCTGGATCGGTCAAAAGATCAACTCGGCTTTTGGTACAAAGGTCGATCTGGTCAAGTACAACTTCGGGTTCTTTGGTCTGGTACTGGTGCTCATGATGCTCTTCCGTCCGGAAGGTTTCATCCCCGCTGCGCGATCGAAAGCAGTCAAGCAGGCCGACAAGGCTGCCGACGCCGCTGAGGCCCTCGCGGAAGGAGCACACGCATGAGCGATCTTCTGCTCGACGCGCAAGGCATCAGCGTTGTGTTCGGCGGTCTTACCGCCGTTAACAACGTCGATTTCCAGATTCCGAAGGCGTCCATTGTGGCGCTCATCGGTCCCAACGGTGCAGGCAAGACTACGTTCTTCAACGTGCTCACCGGCCTCTATGCCCCAACGACGGGCACAGTCATTTTCGATGGTCAAAAGATCACCGCTCGTCCGCCCCACGAAATTGCGGCCAGCGGTATGGCCCGAACCTTCCAAAACATCCGCCTGTTCGGTGCCATGACGGCCTCCGAAAATGTGATGGTCGCCATGCACCCGCACATGAAGAGTGGTGTCATTGCAACCGTGCTTCGCACCCCAAAGCAGCGTCGGGAAGAAGCCGAGGCCAAAGCCACTGCCAAGGAACTGCTTGAGTTCGTCGGTATCGGCGGCGTGGACGAAGAGTTCGCCAAGAACCTTCCCTACGGCGACCAGCGCCGTCTCGAAGTGGCCCGAGCGCTGGCGCTTCGGCCCAAGCTGTTGTTGCTCGATGAGCCAACGGCCGGCATGAATCCGCAAGAGTCGGCCGCCTTCACCGCATTCGTGCACCGTGTCCGGGATCAGCGCGGCGTCACCGTGCTGCTCATCGAGCACGACATGAAGGTGGTGATGGGAACCGCCGAGCACATCACGGTGCTCGAGTACGGCGCCAAGATCGCCGAAGGATCCCCATCTGAGATTCGTTCCAACCCACGAGTGATCGAGGCGTACCTCGGCAAGGACGCAACGGAAGGTGCAGCATGAGCAACCTCGCTCCTCCTACGCAGCGCGGGAACGGCGCTCAGCCCATTCTGGTCATCGATGATCTGCACGTTTCCTACGGCGCCATTGCCGCGGTGAAAGGCATTTCGCTCAAGGTGTACCCCGGTGAGATCGTGTCGCTCATCGGCGGCAACGGTGCCGGCAAGTCCACCACCATGCGTTCGATCTCGGGGCTCCTGAAATCCAAGAAGGGCTCAATCAACTTCGAGGGCAAAGAGATCACCGGCATCAAGGGCAATGAGGTCGCCAGGCTCGGCATTGCGCAGAGCCCCGAGGGTCGCCGCATCTTCCCCCGCATGACCGTGGCCGAGAACCTTGAACTGGGTGCGTTCATGCGCAAGGACAAACCCGGCATCGCTCACGATATGGAACGGGTTTTTGACCTGTTTCCCCGGCTGAAGGAACGCATCGCCCAGAAGGCCGGCACCATGTCGGGCGGCGAGCAGCAGATGCTCGCCATGGGTCGTGCGCTCATGAGTCAGCCGCGGTTGTTACTGCTTGATGAGCCGTCCATGGGTCTGGCCCCCCTTCTGGTCGAGCTCGTGTTCGACACCATCAAGAAGGTGAACGCCCAAGGCACCACGGTGCTGTTGGTGGAGCAGAACGCCCTGGTGGCGCTCAACATCGCCAACTACGGCTACGTGCTTGAAACCGGCCACATCTCGCTCGAAGGCCCGGCCAAGGAACTGGCCGTCAACGACGAAGTCCGCAAGGCGTACTTGGGCGAGGACTAAACGTGACATGCCTCGTTCGGTCGCTACCGCTCCGTCTCTCTCGGACTCGCTTCGCTCGGACAATGCTGCGAGCCGCGTAGCCTTAACGCTGCTCTGTCTCGCTCGGACAATGCTGCAAGCTGCCCAGCTCTAGCGTCGCTCAGTCCCCCTCGGGCTCGCTCAGACAATGCTGCGAGCCGCGCTGCATCTGGCCGCTCCGCTATCGGTCACCTTCCGCCTGGGGGGCCGGGGCGGCGGGTGGCGATGAGGCAGGCCAACTCGTAGACGCACGTGGCGGCTGCGAGGGAGGTGATCTCGGCGTGGTCGTAGGCGGGGGCGACCTCCACGACGTCGCCGGAGATGACGTTGAGGTCCATGAGACCGCGCAGGATCATGACTAGCTCCCGGCTCGACATGCCCGCAATTTCGGGTGTGCCGGTGCCGGGGGCATGGGCGGGGTCCAGCACGTCGATGTCGATGGAAATGTAGAGCGGCCTGGTGCCGACCCGCTCACGGATGCGGCCGATGGCACTGTCGACCCCCATGCGGTGCAACTGATCGCAGGTGATGGTACGAAAGCCCAGCTCGCGGTCGGCGGCGAGATCATTGGCGCTGTAGACGGGCCCACGGATGCCGACGTGCATCGAAGCCTCCGAGTCGAATAGGCCTTCTTCGGCGGCGCGTCGGAAGGGAGTGCCGTGGGTGAAGTCCTGC
>JAYTKG010000643.1:0-1550 GCA_043730435.1 Acidimicrobiia bacterium
CTCTTCGAACTGTGCATGTTCATCTTCTGGCACACCGAGCAGGTCGGCGATCACAAGCATTGCGAACGGATTGGCGAAATCGCTGATGTATTCGCACCGACCGTTACTGAGGAAGGTGTCCATCTGGCGGTCGGCAAGGCGCCAAATGAAGGCCTCGTTCTCTTTCAAGCGCTTTGGCGTGATGAGCCTGAGCAGAAGACCCCGGTGATCGGTGTGCACGGGCGGATCCAACGTCGGCAGTTGGTCGCTCATCGGTAGCGAATCGCGGTGCAGCGCAATTAGGTCAGTGACATCGTCGCCAACCAGTGGCACCGGGAACCCGGGGAAAGGGCCCGTGACCGCCGTACACGATGAGAATCGTGCCGTGTCGTTGAGGACGGCCGTTGCTTCCTCGTAACCCGTGACCATGACGACATCGTGATGGGGTTCACGTCGCACCGGGCACTCGGCGCGGAGGGCTTCGAAATACGGGTATGGATCGGCGATCATCTCGTCGTCCCGGAAGAAGTTGATGGCGTCAACGTCGGTCATGTGTGGGTTCATCCGATTCTGGGGTCGTGGCAATGCTCACGGGGTCGCTCAGGGGATCAGAGCCGCGTGGCCGAAGTCATTTTCTCCCCAGGCGAGAATAACATTCTCAGGAACAGATTGTCCAGGCAGAGTTCGGCCGCTCAGTGCGCACATTCTCCGACCGGCGCGGCTGGAATTGGGCCTGCGTTGGCGGTGGCGATCAAGGCTGGAACCGATTGGGTGCCAACGGCCCACGCCCGGTCGTTGGCCGCCCGGCTCTTGGCGTACAAGGTTGCGTCGGCGTGCCCGTCGGGCCCGATTAGCACCGCGCCAGAATCGCCAGGGAAGATCTCAATCTCGACCTGGTAGCCAGCCCGATCGACCTTGTCTCGGTCGTAGATATCCAAAATGTGTACGATCACCGGCCGCACTATGGTAAACGGCTGTGGTGCCAGGGCCGCATCCCGAAATATGAGGGCGGTGCCGACGTCGCCAGCCTTCATCGTGCCGAGTTGGAGGCGCGGGATATTGAGTCCCGGGGCCGTCAGTAGCGCAAGGTCATTAGCCGGATCGAGGGCCACTACTTGTGCAGCCGTTGGCTCAGCCGTAGTTGAACCGGACGCAACGACACTGATCGACAACGCACCTGCGACCACGTGGGCGGCAGTCAGAATGTAGCCACCCTCAATCATCGCCCCGGCCCCTCGGACCGCTTCCGCCCGGCACCCAATGGCTCGCAAATCTACGGCACTGGCAAGGGCTGTGGCGATGCTTGGCGGGCCAGTTGCCGCTTGGCTCGCTGGCACGGACTCGGCGGTTCGAGTGGAACTGCAACTCGCCGTCGCGATTGCACCAACAGCCAACAGCAATGTAACGAGACGTCTGCTTTGCACCTAAGCCACGATCGTTCGAGTAGTTCGGCGCTCGATCAGTGAAGGCGACATGACGTGATGGATCGTTTGGGTCGGGTCGGTGATCTTGTTCAACAGTTCGTTGCAGGCCATTCGTCCCATCTCCTCGCGCGGTTGGTCGACCGTGGT
>JAYTKG010000644.1:0-4227 GCA_043730435.1 Acidimicrobiia bacterium
GGTGATGACCGGCTTCGGTCGGACTGGCTACCGCTGGGGACACGAGGGCGATGGATGGGAGCCGGACATTCTCGTCTCGGGAAAGGGGCTTGCGGGCGGTTACCAGCCGATCTCGGTGGTGTCGGCTGCCGACCACGTCGTTGACCCGGTGACCGAAGCCGGTCGCAACCTGATGTTCTTCACGTACTCCGGACACGACGCGTCGTGCGCCGCAGCCCTTGTGGTGCTCGACATCATCGAACGAGAAGGACTCATCGATCGTGCTGCTGCCATGGGGAGATTGCTGCGGACCGAACTGATGTCGGCGTTTGCTGATCATCCGGCTGTGACCGCTGTTCGGGGGCGCGGCTTGATGCAGGGCGTCGGCCTTCGACCAGGCCTCATCGCAGCGAAGGTTGTCGGGGAGTGTCTGAAGCGAGACCTCTGGCTCTACCCGGCCGGCAGTGGTCACTCCACCGGTGATGCGGTGCTGATCGGCCCGCCGCTCATCATCGAAGAGTCCCACGTCCAGCAGATCGTCACCACCCTGGCGGACGCCATAAACGCCTGCATGTGACCGATGCCTCTTCAGTTCTCCACTGCGCGGCTTTATGTCCGCCCTCTCTTCGCTCATAGTCGAACAGGTGTTCCTATCTTCGCTATGCTTTCACCATGCTCGCCAGTGTCGCGGTTCGGCAGTTCTCTAATGTGATCGGTAGCCTCCACACCGATGTCTGATTCCTTGGTCGTGCGTGGTGCTCGTGAGCACAATCTGAAGAACGTTTCCGTCGACCTTCCCCGGGACAAGCTCATCGTCTTCACCGGTCTCTCCGGCTCTGGCAAGTCGAGTTTGGCGTTCGACACCATCTATGCCGAAGGTCAGCGCCGCTATGTCGAGAGCTTGTCGGCATACGCCCGCCAGTTCCTGGGCCAGATGGATAAGCCCGATGTCGACTTCATCGAAGGACTATCGCCAGCTATTTCCATCGACCAAAAGGGTGGGTCGAAGAACCCGCGATCGACCGTTGGCACCATCACCGAGGTATACGACTACCTGCGCTTGCTGTTTGCTCGTATTGGCATTCCGTACTGCCCGAATGACGGCACCAAGATCGAGCGCCAGACCCCGCAGCAGATCGTCGATCGTATCCTCACCATGGCCGAGGGCACCCGTTTTCAGGTGCTGGCTCCGGTCGTGCGTGGCCGCAAGGGTGAGTACGACACGCTGCTCGCCGACTTGGCGTCCCAGGGCTACGTGCGAGCGCGTATCGACGGCGAGACGGTTGATATCGCCGAGTTCTTGAAGCGGCCCGAGAAGCTGGCCCGGTACGAGAACCACACCATTCACATCGTGGTTGATCGTCTCGTGAAGCGGGACGACATCGAGCGTCGTCTCACCGATTCCCTGGAGACAGCGCTCAAGTTGGCCGACGGCGTGGCCGAGGTGGAGTTGGTGCCACGGGAGGGCGAGGAAGCATCCGAGATGCTCACGTTCAGTCAGCATCTGGCGTGCCCGCTGTGTGGCACCAGCTATGACGAACTGGCCCCCCGCAACTTCTCCTTCAACTCGCCGTACGGCGCGTGCGAGGCGTGCGATGGCCTCGGCACGACGTATGAGGTCGACCCCGAACTGATCGTGCCGAACAATGATCTGTCGATTGCCGAGGGATGCATCGGGCCGTGGTCGTCGGCGCATACGCAGTACTTCGCGCGCCTGCTTGAATCGGTGTGCGAGGCCAACGACATCGACATCAACGCGCCGTACTCCACGCTCACCAAATCCGAAGTGAAGCTCGTGCTCTACGGAGCAAAGGGCAAGGTCACGGTCCGCTACAAGAACCGCTACGGCCGCAGCCGCCAGTATGAGACCGAGTACGAAGGCGTCATACCGTGGCTCAAGCGCCGCCACGCCGACACCGAGTCTGACTGGTCGCGTGAGGCGATGGAGTCGTACATGCGTGAGGTGCCGTGCCCCACGTGTGGTGGTGCCCGCCTCAAGCCGTCGTCGTTGGCGGTGAAGATTGGTGGTAAGTCGATCAGTGAAGTGTGCAACCTGTCGATCGGCGAGTCGGCCAAGTTTCTCCTCAGCCTCGAGTTGAGCGAACGCGACCGCATGATTGCCGAGCGGGTCGTGAAGGAAGTCAATGCCCGCATGCACTTCCTGCTTGATGTTGGGCTCGACTACCTCAATCTGTCGCGCTCCGCTGGCACGCTGGCCGGTGGCGAGGCGCAACGCATTCGTCTGGCGTCGCAGATCGGCAGCGGCTTGGTGGGCGTGCTGTACGTGCTCGACGAGCCGTCGATCGGGTTGCATCAGCGGGACAATCATCGACTGATCGAGACCCTGATTCGCCTGCGTGAACTGGGCAATACCGTCATCGTGGTTGAGCACGACGAGGACACCATTAAGGTCGCCGACTGGGTGGTCGACATCGGCCCCGGCGCAGGCGAGCACGGGGGAGCGGTCGTCTACTCTGGGCCGGTCAAGGGCCTGTTGAAGTCCAAGGAATCCATCACCGGTATGTACGTGTCCGGGCGCAAGAAGATCGCTGTGCCGGCCAAACGTCGCAAAGCCGGGGTCGAGAAGCTGCAGATCAAAGGGGCGCGAGAAAACAACCTGCGCAACATTGACGTCACCATTCCGCTCGGCCTGTTCGTTGCCATCACCGGTGTCTCAGGCTCGGGGAAGAGTTCGCTCATCGGTGACATTCTCATGCCGTCGCTCATGCAGAAGATCTACAAGTCGAAAGTGGCGCCGGGTCGCCACAAGTCCATCAGCGGCATCGAGTTTCTCGACAAGGTCATCAACATCGACCAGTCACCCATAGGCCGTACGCCTCGCTCCAACCCGGCCACCTACACCGGTGTGTTCGACAACATCCGCAAGCTGTTCGCCACCACCGCTGAGGCCAAGGTGCGCGGCTACATGCCGGGCCGGTTCAGCTTCAACGTGTCGGGCGGTCGTTGCGAGGCCTGCGCCGGTGACGGAACCATCAAGATCGAGATGAACTTCCTGCCCGACGTGTACGTGCCGTGCGAAGTCTGCAAAGGCATGCGCTACAACCGCGACACCCTCGACATCACGTTCAAGGGCAAGAACATCTACGAAGTGCTCGACATGCCGTGCGAGGAGGCCGTTGGCTTCTTCGCCAACCAACCGGCCATCTCGCGTCACATGCAAACTCTTGTCGACGTCGGTCTCGGCTACGTTCGGCTCGGGCAGCCTGCAACCACGTTGTCGGGCGGTGAGGCGCAGCGCGTGAAGTTGGCATCAGAGTTGGCCAAGCGCAACACCGGTCACACCATCTACCTGCTCGACGAACCGACCACCGGCCTCCATTTCGAAGACACGCGCCGGCTGCTGACGGTGCTCTCACGTCTGGTCGATCAGGGCAACTCGGTTTTGGTTATCGAACACAACCTCGACGTCATCAAGACCGCCGACTGGATTATCGACCTCGGCCCCGAAGGCGGCTCCGGCGGCGGAACCATCGTGGCCCAAGGCACCCCCGAAGACCTCGTGAAGGTAAAAGCCAGCCACACCGGCCGCTTCCTCGCCCCACTGCTCGTCTGACGTTTCGGCCGCCATGACCGAGGACTGTCGGCAAGCTTCCGGGGACACATCTGAGCGATTCGGGCTCGTTAGTCGACCATTCCGGCGGCAACGATCCACTGATGTTTGAGATGAGACACCTTGGCGATGTGGTCGAAGTCAGCGTCGTAGTGAACCAACGTCAGCTCCTTTCGGATAGCCACGGCGGCGATGATGAGCGCCCTACGTTTGGCGAGGCCAACTCTGGCGAGCTCGCGCTGCAGCTCCAGAGCCGTCGTGAAGTCGGTGGACTCGACGGCTACTGACCCGTACACCGCGAGATCTTTGGCTCGCATGTCCCACTGGCGTTCGTTTTCGGCCGAGAAGCAATACTCAAGGTCGGTCATGGCGCATCGCGCAATGTTTGCTCCGCCGACTGAATCCTTCAACGCCTTGAGCGCCTCCTTCACGAGAGGCTTCCCGTGACTCACCCGCGTAATGACGCTGGTGTCGAGCAGGTGACTCACCAAGCCTCGGATCGGTCGCGGGGTGGGAATTCATCGTTATGAGTCGCAAGGGCCTCGATGCCCAACCTCACCCGCTCATCTTGTCCGGCGATGAGCAGCGCCAGAGCGCCATTCACCGTGTCCTTCTTCGTGCTGACGCCGAGCATGACGCGCACTGTCTCCAGCATGTCGTCGTCAACCTCTACCAGT
>JAYTKG010000645.1:0-1696 GCA_043730435.1 Acidimicrobiia bacterium
TCTTCTACGCGTACATAGCTAATTCCCGAACCAACGCGAACCGAGCCGTAGCGACGGGCAACATCATCAACGAGATAACGCAACGGTTGGGGAACACCGGGTCGAGCATGTTCGTCGAGAAAGGCCAGGATTTCTTCCGAAGTTCGACCCGAATCAAGCGCCCGACGCAACGACAATTCTGTGATCTTAAACACACTCGCCGCACCCTTCGAAGTCAGATCCGCGATCAAAGACAATTCACCCGACGTGGAGGCATCGAGCTCGGCCGGTGCCACGACTGTGAGATCGCCCGACACGGTAAAGGTCGATATCGGCGCGGAGAATAGCGATGCACCAAGTTCTGCAACTTCTTCGGCCGACCCAAACAACGCAGCCCGACCAAGAGGGGTCATGGCCCCGCCATTCATCACGCCAACCAGTGCAGCTTCGGCCGTCAACAATTCGGTGGCATCTACACCGTCGAAACCATCACCCCATCGGCCCGGAGCAAACCAACGGGCCCGCCGCATGACGCTCAAGGACTCAACAGGCTGGCCAGGCTCAGCCGAAGCAACCGCCTCCATCACGCGGGCCCGACGCCAAATTTCATCGGGTGAGGAGTACCAGCGTTCCTGCAGCGGAGGCTCACCTCGGATCTCTTCGATGCCCACGACCGCACTCAAGGAACGCGGAAGATCTGCCCACGTACGAGCCAGCACCATCCATCGCACGAGGGCGGATTCGTTCAGCCACTCATCAAAGCGAGGGGTCGGGCCGAGGCGACCGGCGTAATCGTCGGCCACGAGCAAACCCGCAGCACCGGCCAGCTCAACTAGACGCGCGGTTGATGCTTCGTCTATGCCAATGGTTTTGGTCATGGCACGAATTTCCTTCACGCCCACCCCACCGGTTTTCAGCGGCGCGGGAACCGAACGTCCCCACTCGTGTCCAATCGCGGCGACCGAACTGATCAATTCGTTCGGGGTCAACGCGACCACCCCCGCTCGAGTCGTGTCGAGACGTTTTCCCGAACGAGTGGCGACCGGGGGCGGCTCCATGGAGAAGGCCAGGATTGGCGAACCGCCGCGCAGCATGATGGACAATTCCTGTGCGATCACCACAGTTTCTTGATCCAAGGGGAGCAGCAGACCATGGCTCAACAGCCACGCCACCGGAGCAGGAATTTCGTGGCGAGACCACGGTCGGGTGTCAAGGGCGAAGATTCCGCCCAACTCGTCATGCACACCGTGCAACACCGCGTCGCAACCCGGCAACGAACGCTCCCATAACGCATCGAGCGCTCCGGGAGTCGTTATGAACGTAATGATCTCGGCCATCACCCCCGATTTGGTCGTCGATGCCGAGGTGATCCCCAGGTTTATAGCGATCGTGCGAATGTCGGGCGCAGTGTAGCGGTCTAGCAACTTCAACATCGGTGCCCGCAGGGCAAACGGTGGTGGCAATGCGCGTCGCAACGTGGCTGGCACGGTCCAAAACACCGCATCGGTACTCAATTCGCGAGCCGACCGCTGTATGGGTGCGACGGGTTCCGCCGAATGCGCAGGTGCTCGCTGTCCGTTGTTTTCTTGAGTCGCACTATCGAACACTCTCATAGGCACGATTAATCCGTAGCTGCGCAACCGCGCCACGATCTCGGCAATACCGACCGGGTCGGCCTCCAGTGAAGGGACCGTGCATATGTCGTGGATCGTGCACG
>JAYTKG010000646.1:0-1762 GCA_043730435.1 Acidimicrobiia bacterium
GAGTCGACCGAGATGGTGAAAGCGATGTGGCGCAAGTTTTGGGATAACGACAAGTTCACGGCCGCGCTTGCTCGGCTTTGCTATGTCGGGAATGTCAGGGCGTTCGAGTGGACTATCCGCTACGACTTGACCGGTCACCCGCATATCCAAACTGTGATTGCGTGCAAGGGTGTCTTGTCGGGCCAGGCGTTCGATGAGCTTGAAGTGTTGATGCGCCGCCGTTGGTTGACCGTGACCGGGATGGCCCCGGCTCGGCTGTCGCCCGAGCAGGCGGGTTTGTGTGCTGAGCAGGGCTTGCACGTCGAGCGGCTTCAAGTTCCGTTGGCCGACGCCGTGATCGGTTTCCGTTCCGAACGTGTCGGCCTGGACGAGAACGGCAAGTGCTCGGCCCTCTCGAAATACATGACGAAGGGTGCCGAGTCGTGGACTTTGGGTAGCGAGATGATGCGGTCAGACTTGAAGTCGTCGAGGTCCGAAATCACGTTCGCACCGTTCGATATCGCCCGCTACTTCGTGGAAACCGGCGACGTGCAAGCCCGGTGGATGTGGCAGGCGTACGAGCGGGTTGCTGCTGGCGTGCACGTCACCAAATATGCACGAGGGTTCCGGGCCTATTGCGAAGCCGTGTGCGCCACCCTGTCGTCCACCGAGCCCGCACCAACGGTGATGGCACCGACGACCGCGGTCGAAGCTGACCCGGCGGTAGACGCCGATGGCGAGGTTGTCGAGGATCAAGAGTACGTAGCCGAAGGGCACATCGGGTTCGTCTGGCGTGAACGGGACACGGCTCGATGGATGCGCCGACATCGGCTCGAAGCGCTCTACACCGTGAAGTTGGCCCGGTTCCCCGACGGGGTTGACCCGGTGCCGATTTTGCGGGAATGGCTATACGATCTCGGCGCTTCGCTCGCCATTGCTGAGGGCTTCTACAGCTTGGAAAGAGGTTCAGGATGAGCAACCGTCGCAAGGCCACCGTAGGGCCAGCATGGAAACGCCAGCGCACGACCGAGAGGACTACCGAGAGGATGACCACTCGGCTCGCCGTCCCGCTGCTCGGCTGGTTACCGGCTAACGGCTACCCGCTCGATACGGTCGCTGAGGCATTGGGCCATGACGTGCATTGCCTTTTCCACGGCTGTAGCGGCCTGGTCGACGAGCACGAATCGGTTCTCGCCTACCTTCGCACCGTCGGCGTGCCGTCAGACATCGACTTGTTGACGACCCGCACCGACTGGATCGAGGACTGAGGAAATGGCCGGTAACGTTCCACATATGGAAACGGTGAACGAGTCTCAGGCGGAGATGGCAAGGTCTGCCGCCCGTATCGTTTCGGTCGATGGCGGGTTCGTTGAGGGGCTCGTATGCGAGCTACTGCTTGGCGGAACAGACGATGCCCCCGACTTCTCCGCCTACCTGGTCGCTGCGGTGTTCGATGGACGACCAGAAAAGGTGTCGGCTTCTGATTGGCGTGTGGTTTTACGGGGTTGTATCGCCTCCGTCGTGTTGTCTGCCAATGACACAGAACGCGTTGACGATCTCACGATGCTCGCCGCCGAGGCCCGCGCCGCCGGGCTCTCACTCCGCTCTATCGCCGCCGCTGCTGGCGTCACCCACACCGCGATCAGGCATCGACTCACAGCTCAGAAGTAGCAACCGGCTCTCGCCCGTCGTACACCGAAAATTTCGGGCGGGGGGAACATGACAGTCGAGGTCTGGGCGGAAGTTTTCAAACGGACTTTGACCCCCCGGTCAGGCACATCCG
>JAYTKG010000647.1:0-7696 GCA_043730435.1 Acidimicrobiia bacterium
CGACCACCTCGGAACGCTAACCCCGCGCGGACAACTGAGAGCAACCACACAGTACGATGCTGCGTCGTGGAGGGCGACGAGGAGTTTGACGACGATGCATCGACCTCATGGTCGCCTGGGCCGCCGCCCGACCGCGTGTGGCGGCATCCGTCCGAAATCCACGCACGAGTCGCCACGCTTGAGCCGGAACCCGCCGTCGGATTCCCGTTCCGCACCCTCGTTGCGTCGTTCGGTGTCGCGCTCGTCGTGACCGTCATCGCCACCACGGTTGCCACCGTTGTGGTTTCCAGCCGTCAAAGTAGCCGAACGGCGCGAGGCACCGGATTCGGCTATCCGGTCACCACCATCGACGAGCAACTCCAGCACCTCTACACGCTGATTGTCGATGACGGCAACGGTCGCCGCTCCATTCCGGCCCTCGTGCTCGACGGGCTCGGCACCATCGTCACCAGCCTGGCCGGGCTGAATAAAGCCCACTCGGTTTCTGATCCAGCCGATGCAAGCAACACCGCAGCGAATCTCCCCGTGAAGAAGGCCACCCAGAGCCAGCTGGCCGTTGTGCAGGGGTCGCCGAACGCTCCGCTCTCGCCGCTTGGGAGCTGCATGAGCCTGAAGGTGGGCGCATCCGTCCAGGTGATGACCGCCGATGGCTCTACCACTGGAGACATCTCCGCCCTCGGCATGGTGCAGCTCGACGACGTCAACGAGCCGAGTACCCCCGTCGTGATCGTACGCACGACCGGCTCGCTCGACGCCACCAACTCCGTGCTCTGGCAGGACGGCAAAATCGTGGCGCTCGGCGTGCGCCGACAGAACGACGGTCAACTCATCGCCATTCCTACCGATGTAGCCATCGGCCTGGCTCGCGCGGCAGTAGACGACGGTGACAGCGCCATGCCCTGGCTTGGCATCGGCGGTATCGACGAGCCCGTTGGAGTACGGGTGGACAACGTCACCAACGGCTCACCGGCCGATCACATGCTCAAGACGGGTGACGTCGTGATGGCTATCGACGGTCAGCCGGTGACATCAATGTGGTCACTGGCCGTCACGCTGCGTCGGTACTCAGCCAAAGACACGGTGGAGCTGCGGGTCATCACCGCCGGTCAGACCCACAACATGAAAATAACGCTCAGCGCGAAGCCCGGCGCCGCAGTATCTGTCGGAACAACAACGAGCTCGCCAGCACAACCAGTGCTCCCAACCCAATAACTCCACCAAGCGCCAGTTCCTGTTTGCGTTTGGGCGTGAGCAGCGTCCACCAGCGGGCTTCGGTGCCGGCCACGTAGGCCTGCTCGTTGGTCTTGCGCGGCTTCCATCCGGCCGACTTCAATCGGTCGTTGGCTATTACCCACGTGGACGATGCGTACGGCAACAGCCCGGGGGGAATAGGGCCTTGCTGAAACGTCCACCGCCATTCGGCCAACCGACCGGCCACAGCCGCGGGCAATCGCAAACGGGGTCGGGCACCGGCAAGGGCGCGAACCGTTTCACCCGGCACCCAGCCATCGGGCGCGACGTTGTACGGCCCGTCGAGCCGAACACGGCGGGCAAGATCGATGGCCGATGCAAGGTCGTCCATGTGGAGGAATTGGGCCGGCGGGTCTTCCTCACCGAGACGGGCACCAGCCGCTGCTGCCAATGAGCGGGCGATCCATCCGCCGTCGTTGTCCCGGCTGAGCGTGAGGCAGGGCCGCAAAACGGTGGCCGTCCGGTCGGGCCGCTCGGTCACCCAATCGGCCAGCAGCTGCTCGATTTGGGCCCGCTGCACCGCGTAGGCGAAATCGGAGTTGGGGCGTAGCGGAGCGTCCTCGGTGAGCGGGGCCGGGTTATTGGGCCAGGCGCCATACACGAGGGCCGATGACAGTCCGACGACATGATCGACTTCGGTGGCCAGCGACAGGAGCCGACGGGCGCCACCGACGTTGTCGCGCTCGCTGCCCCTTGGTCGCCATTCGGTGTCATCCACAAACATGAGATGGATGAGCACCGTTGCGCCGGCCAGCGCTGATGCAAGGGACTCGTCGTCATCGACGGGTGCGCTGTCGATGGTACGGACCTCGAAAACGTGGGGATCGTTGGACAGGGTGCGCACGACCCGCTGGCCGAGTGCGCTGCGGGCGCCGGTGATGACCACCACGTCGCCCAGCACCAGCTGTTTGGCCATCGTTGTCATCATCACCTCCTGGTCGCGCCTGACATCTTGACCGATCCGAGGCATACCATGCTGGGCGTGAGCGACGAACATCCGGATCGAGACCCCTTCGGTGACAATCCCTTCGGCGCGATGCCGTTTTTTGGTGATCTGGCCCGCATGATGCAGTCGCAAGGTTCGCTGCACTGGGATTCGGCCCGCCAGTTCGCCAGCTCCATTGCGGCGACCGACGGCGAGACAGGCAACATCGACCCGACCGTGAGAATTTCCTACGAGCACCTGTCGTCACTGGCCGACATGCACGTGCGAGACATCACCGGCCTTGAGCTCACCAACGACGGTCGCCCCGTGCGCATCCTGCCAGTCACCGCGGCTCAGTGGTCGCTGCACTCTCTCGACGCCTACAAGCCCTTGTTCGAGCATCTGGCCACGTCACTGCACCCCAGCAAACTGCCCACCGACGACACCGACCCCGACCCGACCGCGGCGATGATGCAGGGTCTTATGTCGATGATGAGCCCGGTCATGCTGGGCATGGCCGCCGGTTCGTTGGTTGGTCACCTGTCGCAACGGTCCTTCGGGGATTATGACCTGCCCATTCCCCGTCCGACGTCCGATGAGATCCAGGTGGTGTCCGCCCGTATCGATTCGTTCGGCCAGGACTGGAGTCTCGATCAGGAAGGCCTGCGCTTGTGGGTCTGTGTGCATCAGCTCACCAGCCATGCAGTGCTGCGGGTGCCGCACATCAAAGAGGCGGTCTCTGATTTGCTCACCTCGTACGCAAAATCATTCCGGCCCGACCCCGATTCGTTGGCCCGTGCCCTTGGCGATCTGGAGGACGGCAGCGGCGACCCAACACAGCAGTTGCAGGCCATTTTCAGCCGACCCGAACTGCTGCTTGGCGCGGCTACCACACCGGAACAGCAGGCACTTGTCCCCCGGCTCGACGCGCTGGTGGCGGTCATCGTTGGCTACATCGACCACGCCGTCGACCTCGCGGCGGCTCGACTCATCGGCCCCGGCAGCGCCGTATCGGAAGCGGTTCGCCGCCGGCGGTTGGAGCCGTCTCATTCCGACCAGTTCGTCGAGCAGCTTCTCGGCCTGCGCATCGGGCGCGCTCAGGTTGATCGGGGCGCGGCGTTCGTCAAAGGCGTCATCGAGCGCGAGCCCGAGAACCTGTCGATGCTGCTGCAATCCGCCGTCAACCTTCCGACGCCAGCCGAAGTCGACGCCCCCGGTCTCTGGCTCGCCCGTCTTTCCCTCACCGACGACCCGGACTAACCGTCCTTCTAGCGGCTCGCCCGCGATGGGGGTGGCGGATCCGTCGTTGTTTTCCGCAAACGTTTCGGTTTGGTGGAGCGGCCCAGTTCCTGCGCACGGCGTTTCGAGATTTCCCGGCGGGAGCGGGCCAGAAGACCGATGCGGTGCTGGCCTCGCTCTCGCGCCACTCGGGTGCCGAGCAGGAACGACACCAGCCCGGCAACGGCTAAAAGCCCAACGCACAGCAGTCCGACCCGGGCGGGCAGGTGAATGATGACCGGCACAAACGCGGCCGCGACCCAAGCCACTTGGAAACGGGTCTCAAAGCGTGCGAACGCCCGACCCCGGTTGGCTTCGGGAGCATCTCGCTGCACGATGGCATCAAACGCCAGACGCCCTACCGACGCCGCCACGCCGACGACAGCGGAAAGCACCGCCACCCCGGCCCTTGAACCATCTATCGCCACCAGCAGACCGAAGATCGCAATGCCGCCGAGACAACCAGCGAGCATGGTTTCTTCCTGCAGCCTTTCCCGCAGCTTGGGCGCCAGCGCATTGCCAGCAAACGCGCCGACCGACGATGCGGCGACCACCACACCGAACCACCAGACCGGCGTGCCCTTTTCCCGTAGCCAGAACGCCATGTGAAACGACAGGAAGCCAACGGTGGCCCGTACGACGGCCATGGCCGACGCCGCCAGCGCGATACCGATGGAGCGCAGCATGGCCTTTTCTTCGGGCTCGATACGGTGTTCGGCTACGGCCTCCCTGGGCAGCTTGAGGCCATAGACCGCCGACAGCAGGAACATGATCGACGCCAGGCCCAGCACCGGTTTGCCCGTGTGAAAGATCGCTCTCAGGCCCAGAGCCGGAATGGCCACGGTGAGACCGCCGATCCCCGACAGCAGGCCGAGCTTGGCGTTGGCCTCTACCAGTTCGTCTTCGCCGCGCACCACCCGAGGGACGAGTGCACTTTTCGAGATGGCGTAGGTCTTGGACAACACAAGCACCAAGAAGGCCTGCGGGAACAGCCAGTTCGACTGAAGGTGTCGGATCATTGACGCACATAACAGTGCCCGCAGGAACGCACCAACGGTCACCATCCAACGTCGACCACCCTGCAGCCGGTCGAGCAGCGGCCCCATCAGCGGGGCGACCACTGCGAACGGCGCCATGGTGAACACCAGGTACAACGCAATCTTGCTGCGAGCTTCTCCCGGACCGATGTCAAAGAACAGCGATCCGGCGAGCGCGATGGCGACAGCGGCGTCCCCCGCTGCGGAGGCGGTGTGAGTGCGGGCCAGACGAGTGAAGGCCGATATCAAGTGGCGCCGTTCGTGCTTGGGTAGAGGCGGCTCGGTGCGAAGGGGCTGCCAGCCGCTCATCGCGTTCTCCGTCACGTCGCTATCGTAGGAGTTGGTTGAGGATCTCGCAGTCGTGCTCGTACGTGAGCAGAAAGCGGGCCTCGCTGGGCAGTAGCCAACGCACCTCGTCTACCTCGTTGTTCGGAACGAATTCACCGTCGAGAACCATCATGCGCCAGTACGTGACTCGCTTGTGCCGAGTCTCGTCCATGGCGTACTGCACCACGTTCGACGGGCCGCTGGTGGAACACCGGTAGCCCGTTTCTTCCCAAACTTCACGCAGCGCGCACGCCTGAAGATCATGATCGGTGCGGTCGAGCTTGCCTTTAGGCAGGGTCCAGTCGTCATACATGGGGCGATGCGCAACCAGCACGAGCCCGTCGCGTTCCACCAACCCACCGGCGGCTTCGATCACGATCACGACGGCTCACGATCAAGCGCCCGGCGGGACTCGGCGCGTGCCAGGTCTCGACAGATCTGTTGGGCGTTCACCTGTCCGCCGCACATGCGATGCCACTGGCCATCGGCGTTCAGTGTCCACGAGCCGGTGTCGTCCGCCAATTGTGCTTCGAGTACTGCTGCGATGCGTCGTTGATGGGCCTCGGCCGTCACTGGTAGCAGCACTTCGACACGACGGTCGAGGTTGCGTCCCATGAGGTCGGCCGAGCCGATCATCCACAGAGGCTCGTCACCGGTGGAGCCGTGACTGAACATGTAGACGCGAGAGTGCTCGAGGTTTCGGCCCAAAATAGATCGGACGCGAATCGTTTCAGAGAGTCCGGGGACACCGGGCTGCAAGCAGCTGATGCCGCGCACGATGATGTCTATCTGCGTCCCAGCGGCGGAGGCTGCGTAGAGCGCCTCGATGAGCTGCGGATCGGTGACCGAGTTGGACTTGATCACGATCCGACCAGCCGGTCCGAACTGAGCTTCCTGGGCGATGAGTTCGACCAGACGCGACCGCAGGTGTTCGGGCGCCACCACGATCTGACGGTAGTCGGGTACGCGGGAGTAGCCCGTGAGATGATTGAACAGCTGGCCCAGATCGTCGGCAAGTGCCGGGGTGGCGGAGAATACGCCGAAGTCCTCATAGAGACGAGCGGTGGAGGCGTTGTAATTGCCGGTGCCGATATGCACGTAGCGTCGAATGCCATCGGCTTCCTGGCGTACCACCAGGACACACTTGGCGTGCGTCTTGAGCCCGACCAGCCCGTACACCACATGAGCGCCCGCCTGTTCAAGCATCCGCGCCCACGAGATATTGGCCGCCTCATCGAAGCGGGCTTTCAGCTCAACAAGCGCCACGACCTGCACGCCGCGTTCGGCCGCTTGAGCAAGGCTGCGCACAATCTCGCTGTCGCCGTTGGTGCGGTACAGCGTCATCTTGATTGACAGCGTAAGCGGGTCATCAGCGGCCTGACGTACGAACTCGCCCACGGTGGACGCGAATGAATCGTACGGGTGGTGCACCAGGACATCGCCCTCAGCAATGACCGAGAACATGTCTCGGCCGTTGTCGGCTGCTTCGGCCAACTGCGCCGGCACGACCGACCGCCACGGTTCGTCCCGAAGCTCCGCTCTGCCGTGCGCCGCCAGCCGGAAGAGGGCGCTGAGGTCGAGCGGACCGTCATGGCGCGACACGTCGATCAACGTCAAGTCGAGTTCATCGCATAAGAGTTCCACGACGCGGTTCGGCATCGACCGGCCGACTTCAAGACGCACGGCGCGCCCGAAGCGGCGGCGACGCAGCTCCAGTTCGACGGCCGCCAGCAGATCTTCGGCCTCACCATCGTCGCTCTGGTCGCTGTCGGCATTGCGGGTGACCCGAAATGACCAGTGCCCCGCCACATTCATGCCGGGAAACAAAACGGGCAAATGAGCGGCGATGACTTCTTCGAACAACACCATCCGGGTGTCGCCCGGTACCGGCACCAAACGCGGCAGGGTGGCGGGCACCTTCACCCGAGCGAAACGCTCTTCTCCGGTGATTGGATCGTTGACGAGCACGGCGATGTTGAGCGACAGGCTGGAGATGTACGGAAACGGATGGGCCGGATCGACGGCCAACGGTGTGAGTACCGGGAAGACCTGATGTTCGACCCACACCGAGAGATCGGCACGACTTTCATGGGAGAGGTCGTGCCACGACACGAGGCCGGCGTGAAGCTGCTGAAGCGCCGGATGCACATCATCGAGCCACAATCGTTCTTGATCGGCCACTAACGCCGTGACCCGCCTGCTGATCTCATCGAGCTGTTCCTGAGGAAACCGACCGTCCGGTGACCGCGAGGCAACCTGGGCCTCGGCCTGGTCGCTAAGGGCGGCGACGCGCACCTGGAAGAACTCATCGAGGTTCGATGAGAAGATCGCTAGAAACTTCACTCGCTCCAACAGCCGCTGGTTGGGGTCGGCCGCCAGTTGGAGCACGCGACCGTTAAAATCTAGCCAGGAGTACTCACGATTCAGCAGCCGGATTTGCGCCACAGGCTATTCAGCGTCCTCCGGCAAACCGAGATCCCATTCCAACGCGATGCCTTCGCGTTCGGCATCGCGCACGACACGCTCACGGTTGCGGCGGAATTGAGGGTCGTCACGGGGAAGCAGCACAAGACGGGCCAGCACACGCGTGCGGAACTCCTCCACAATGGTGCGGTCACCGAACTCACTGTAAACCTCCCAGTGGGGCGCAACCGGCCCGAGGTACACGACGCGGGCGTGGGCACGAGGCGCAGCGGAGGGATCTACGGACAACACGTTCGACATAAGCGGACATTCTAGGGTGAAGGTTCTTCCAAAGTTCGGCCCAGAAGTTGCCTGGCGCCAAGAAAGGTGCAAACTTTTGGGAACCAAACAGGGACCTCAGCAGTCAAAGGTCATGGAGTTCACCCACCACAGTGGAACTTGAAGCGGGCGGCAA
>JAYTKG010000648.1:0-2297 GCA_043730435.1 Acidimicrobiia bacterium
GCATTGGCGTGTATGGCCTGACGGGTCGTATCGAGAAGGGCTACCGCCTCATGGGAGCCGAACTCGAAAGCGAATACACACCCGTGGAAGCCGGCCTCGCTCGTCCGAAGGTGAAGTCGGCCGACTTTATTGGCAAGGCTGCCTACCTCAAGGCTCGTGATGCTGAAGTCGTTGCGGTGCTCTGCACATTGACGGTAGATAGCCACATGAGCAAGGCCGGCATCAACCGCTACATGACCGGCGGCAACGAGCCAATCCTCACCCTCGACGGTGAGCGCATTGTTGACGCCAAGGGCCGTGTCTCGCGGGTCACCACCGCCGGGGCGGCACCTTCATTGGGTCAGTTCCTGCTGAACGCCTACCTCACGCCGGAGCATGCGGTGGAGGGCACCAAGCTCACTGTCATGTACATGAACGAACTGTTCCCGGTCACCGTCGCCCGGGTCGGCTCCAAGCCCCTGTTCGACCCAGACGACTCACGAATGAAAATGTGATGGGCAGACTTGCGGCATTATTTGAGCGAAGCGAGTCCGAGCGCCGTGGAGCGGTAGCGACCAAGCGAGGCATGTTATGAGAGTCCTGGTTTGTATCAAGCGGGTGCCGGCACCGGGGTCGCGTATTGCCATTACGGCTGACGCGCAGGCGGTGGACACGGCGTTTCTTGGTTTCACCATGAGTCCGCACGAGGAATGCGCGGTGGAAGAAGCGGTGCAGCTGATCGAGAAACACGGTGGCGAGTCCACCGTGCTTACCCTTGGCCCTGCAGAGGCCGATGAACAGCTTCGCTATGCCGCCAGTCTCGGCGTCAACAAGGCGGTGCTGCTTCCGATTGACGGGCCCGACTGGGATCCGCAGCGCACCGCGAAGTCGATTGCAGATGCAATTACTTCGATCGAGAACGCCGAAGGGCCGTTCGACATCATCCTGTTCGGTAACGAGTCGGCCGATTCCGGCGGCTTTCAGGTCGGCATTCGGGTTGCTTACGCGTTGGGTCGTCCGATGGTGAACGGCATCAAGGGAATCGAGGTCGGCAACGGTTCGCTGCAGGCTCGTCGAGAGTCCGATGCCGGGCTCGACGTGTACACCCTGCCGATGCCCGTCGTATTGGGAGTGAAGGAAGGCCTCAACCTTCCGCGCTACCCAACGATGAAGGGCCGCTTGAACTCCAAAAAGGTGCAGGTCGATCAGCACACGCCTACCGCCCAGCCGGGGGGTCAGCAGATGGTGGCGCTCCAGCAGACTGCTGAGCAGGCCAGCAAGACCGTCATCCTTGGCACCGGTCCCGAAGCGGCGGGCGCGGTTGTCGACATGTTGCAGGAACTTGGAGTGCTCTGATGTTGCTCGTTGTCATCGAACATGATCGCGGCACGCTGTCTGCCGCCAGCGGAGAGTCCCTCACGTTCGGCCGCACCGTTGCGGCCGCTCACGGCTTGCCGCTGCACGCCCTTACCATCGGCGCTGCGGCCGACGGTCTGGCCGCATCCCTCGCCGCCCACGGTGTTGCCAACGTGCATCAAGCCCACCACGACATGCTGAGCGACTACGGCCCGGAGGCCTGGGGTGAGACACTGGCACAAGCCGTCCGTGCCCTGTCACCAGCAGTCGTTCTTGCGACCGGAACCGATCGGGGCAACGAGGTACTGGCTCAGGCCGCCGCCCGTCTCGACGTTCCCTTCATGGCCAACGCCTTGGAGGTGCTTGGTGTGAACGGATCCTGGGAACTCATGCGGGTTCGCTGGGGTGGATCACTGCTGGAGAAGTCGTCGCTGACCGCGCACACGAAGCTCATCACCGTTGCCCATCACGCGGTCACCGAGGCTCCAGCCGATGGGCCGGGAGCAGCAACCGCTGCACCGTTCAACGTTGAGCTTGATGCATCGTTGGCTCGCTCTATCGTCAGCGATCGGGTGGAACGCGCTGCCGGCGTCACGCTGGCAACCGCTCCCGTTGTCGTGAGTGGTGGTCGCGGGGTGGGCTCGCCCGAGGCGTTCGCGCCGTTGGAAGAACTGGCGGGCCTACTTGGTGGCGTTGTGGGTTGCAGCCGCGCCGTAACCAACAACGGATGGCGGCCTCACACCGATCAAGTCGGTCAGACCGGCACCCGCATTGCGCCCGAGATCTACATCGCCTGCGGCATTTCCGGAGCGATCCAACACTGGGTTGGTGCGATGGCATCCAAGAAGATCCTGGCCATCAATACCGACAAGGAAGCCAACATGGTGGTGAAGGCCGACTACGCCGTGCTCGGTGACCTGCACAAGATCGTGCCCGCCATCACCGCCGAGATCCAGCGCCGT
>JAYTKG010000649.1:0-2742 GCA_043730435.1 Acidimicrobiia bacterium
GACGGCGCAGGTGGGGTGGTGGTCGGCGGGTCGGTTGCGGGCGGAGGGGTGGTGGTCGGCGAGTCGGTTGCGGGCGGTGGGGTGGTGGTCGGTGGGTCGGTTGACGTCGTCGCAGCGGCGATGGTGGCTGTGGTCGTGGAAGCGGTGGCCGTCGCTGGCGGTGGGGTGCTCGATGACGCGTTTGTCGGACTGGTACTCGACGGGAGTACGGCCGTGGATGTGGGTGCCGATGCCGATGTTGATGCCGATGTTGACGTGGGGACTGGGGGCGCAGCGGTTCGACCGGCACACCCGGCAACGGTCAGAAACGCGGCCAACGCAGATGCTCGGAACCTCATGGAGCAGTACTACTACGACACGTCACCGTCACGTAGGTGCGAACAGCCTGTTCACCGGGCGTGAGGTCAGTGTGACGACGGGTTGAGGCGCACGGGATAACCGGCTTGGCGCAACGCAATGGCCAGATCGTTGGCGTGCTCGCGACCTCTGGTTTCCACCGCCAGCTCAAGCGCAGTCGACTTCACGGACAGGTCGGTAAAGAGTCGCTGGTGGGCCACTTCGACGATGTTGGCGCCCATGTCGCCGACAATCGTCGCCACCTTGGCGAGTGCGCCGGGTAGATCGGGGAGGTCAAGGGTCATGCGTGACAGACGGCCAGACCGCACCAGTCCACGCATGATGATAGAGGCCAACACTCGCGGGTCGATGTTGCCGCCACAGACGATGATGGCCACCCGCTTGCCGGCGAAGCGCGCTGGGTCAGCCAGGATGGCGGCGAGGCCGGCGGCACCCGCCCCTTCGCTCACGGTCTTTTCGATGTCGAGCAGCAGGTTGACCGCGTCTTCGATCTGCTCCTCGGTGACGGTCACGACATCGGTCACGTACTGGCGAACGATCGGCGTCGTTAATGCGCCAGCGCGGGCCACCGCGATGCCCTCCGCGATAGTCGAGCCGCCTGGCACGGGTGTTGAGTCGTTGGCCAGTGCACGCACCATCGACGGGTAGCCGGCGGTCTGAACGCCAATGACCTGGGTGTTCGGTGAAGTTGCAGATGCAACTAAAGAAATGCCCGAGATGAGGCCACCACCGCCGACAGCCACGACAACGACGTCCAACGGAGGCGCGTCTTCAAACAGTTCAATGCCGCACGTTCCCTGTCCGGCGATCACCCAGGGGTCATCGAACGGCGGAATGAAGACGAGGTCACCGTGAACCCGGCGACGCTCGGCTTCGACCATGGCCCCGGCAAGATCGTCACCGTGGAGCACGACGACCGCACCAAGGGCTTCTGTTGCTGCGACCTTCACATTCGGCGTGAAACGAGGCATCACGATCGTGGCCGGAATCCCCAAGCGGCGGGCGTGATTGGCGACGCCCTGCGCGTGGTTGCCCGCCGAGACGGCGATAACGCCACGTGTTCGCTCGGCACCAGACAACTGGAGTAGCCGCCAGCAGGCACCGCGGTCCTTGAACGAGGACGTGAACTGGAGGTTCTCGAACTTCAGCCAGATCTCGGCCCCGCAAATGGCTGACAAGGTTTCGGACCGCACCGTCGGCGTTCGTACGACCCGCCCAGCCAGGCCCGCAGCGGCAGCCTGCACATCGGCGAAGGTTGTTGTCGTCATCGGTGGAACAGTAATCGGACGTCTGGTCCGCGCTCATCGGGGTTTGGCTGGCTCGGCCTGCCGCGATGTCGGCGGTACGTCGTAGGATGACCGCCATGGCTGAATGGCATCCGGCAGCTGAGGAGTACTGCGAGTGCATCTTTGAACTCGCAGAAGACGACCTGGAAGTCATTCAGGCCCGCATTGCCGAGCGGCTCAAGCTGTCTCGGCCCTCGGTGTCGGAAATGATCCGGCGCCTTGAAATCGACGGCCTCGTCGATGTAGCGGGCGGGTCCATCAAGCTCACCGTGGCCGGCACCACCCTGGCCGAACAGGTTGTGCGCCGCCATCGTCTTGCCGAACGGTTTCTTACCGACATGCTTGGGCTCTCGTGGGCCGACGCCCATCAGGAAGCGGGCAAGTGGGAACACGTCATCTCCGACTCGGTTGAAACCGCGCTGATCCGGGTGCTGGGCGGCCCGACCACATGCCCTCACGGCAACCCCATCCCCGGTTCCCTCTATGAGGCCCCCGACGCTCGCCCGCTCAACGGCCTGTCGGTCGGCAGCCAGTTCACCGTGTCCCGCATCCCCGAAGAGCTCGAGTTTTCGCCAGGCCTCCTTGAATTCTTGGAGGAGGCCACGCTCACACCGGGCAGCTCCGGACGGATCACCGCGTCCTCCCCTGACGGCACGGTCACCGTCGATATGGACGGCCGTACCGTTGGTGTCGGCGCCTTCGCCGGCGCGCGCATCCTCGTTACCGCCTGACGGAACGCGTCAAGCCAAAATCGGCACGGAGACCCACCTCCCGGCAGGTCTCCCGAAAGCCAGATCGTCAGTGCAGGTCGGCGCGCTTGCCGTGTTTGTCGGCGAGCAGGTAGTAGAAGGTGACGCGGTTCTTTTCGCGGTCTTCTTTCATCTGGGTGCAAACGGCCATCACGTCGGCACCAAGCGCAACGTCGTCGGCGAGGCCGAGCTTCTTCTTCAGCCAGCTGTCCCGCACGCGGTCGCGCTCTGATGCATCCGAGCACGCCACGAGGGCAGCGTTCTTGGACGAACGAAGGGCGATACCGAGATGCTTCACGATGCCAGCGACGGCGACTTCGTCGACGCTGTCGGTGTAGCGGGCTACGTCG
>JAYTKG010000650.1:0-3190 GCA_043730435.1 Acidimicrobiia bacterium
CTCCGCAATCGGGTGTTTGCCGCCAATACGATCGCGGGCGCAGTTCAACAGACCGGGTTCTTCGGGTGGTTCCTTACCGGACCGTTGATCATGATCGCGCTCTGGGGATGGTCGGTACGGGAGGCCGGACTGGCCGTGGCCCTTGGCCAGGTCATGGCCTCGATCGCTGCGCCGCTTGGTGGCCAACTCGCAATCCGATACGGAAACTCCCGACCGATCATAGTGAGCTCGTTCATAACCGCCGCTGGCTCGGCCTGGCTTCTGGCTACCGCCACGACCCGACCCAACTTTGTAGGCGTGGTATTGCCGGCTTCGATGCTCATGGGTTTCGGAAGCGGGATGTGCGGCACCATGACCACCGGCGCAGCGTTAGCTGCGTTGCCAGCGACCATGCTCGGTGCTGGCAACAGCCTGGTGCAACTCGCTCGGCGTATGGGCGGCGCGCTTGGCGTGGCCCTTGCCGCAGGCCTCCTTGGTGAGCGCACCGGCGCAGGATTACTGGCAGGTGCTCGTCGAGTGTGGTGGATGGTGACCCTTGTCCACATCGGCATGAGTGCGCCGCTGTGGTGGTCGGCCTCGGTCCGGAGACGTCAGGAAGACAGCTCGAGAATAGTGATCTGACCGGTGTCACCGTTGACCTCAACGAGGGCACCATTTGGGATACGCGTGGTGGCGTCGGTGACCGACACCACGCACGGCAGCCCAAGCTCACGACTGACGATGATGGCGTGACTGATTTGGCCGCCCACGTTCACCACCACGCCACCGGCGGGCATGAACAGCGGCGTCCAGCCCGGATCGGTTTGCGGAGCCACCAAGATGTCGCCGGGCTCAAGGTCACCCGGATCGGCCGGATCGAGGATGACACACGCTCGCCCCCGCACGATGCCAGCACACCCTGGTACACCCTGCAACACCTCGCCAACCTTGGCCGGAGCGGCCCCTGAATCGACACGCTTTGGCCACTGGCTGATGGGCGGTACCTTGGCGTCCCGAATGAAGTACGGCGGCTCAAGATCAAACAGTGAACGCCAGGTTGCATGACGCTTGGCAAGTTTGTCGTTCCATCCCTTTGGTGATGCAACGAACTGCTCAAGTTCTTCATCGAGCAGCATGTAGATGTAGTCGGCTTGGGCGATGTTGTCGGCCTCCGCGTGGCGGCGGCCAAGCTCGTTCATCATGACCCGTAGCTCGTTGACGGGGATCACAATGGTGCTCTTGGTTCGCTCCCGGTACGCCTGCATGTTGCCGGCCACGAGCGCGCCTTCGAACATGCCGGCAATCTCTTCGCCGAGAGGCTGTACCTTGGCGCGCACCTCCTCGATGAGACGCTTGCGCTCGGCCGCTTTGGCAGCATTGCGAATGGTGGGCGACTCGTTGTCGCTCTGCTTGCGAATGCGGTCGAGCAGGGACAGCGGTAGTGCAGGGTTGGTCTCCCAGGAAGGGGCGCTGATTTCCCACTCGTTCGGTCCGCGTGATCCGTACTCGACCAGGAACTGCTCAAACGCCTTGGCGAACGCCTTGCCGTCCTCTGCGTCCAACGCCTTTAGCCGACCGAGTAAGCCGTCGGAACCGGCGTCGAACTCGGCGGACAACACCGGGGAGTTGCGGATGAGGCGGGAGATCTCCCACAGGGCGTAGCTCGGCTCGGCGGAGTCGACATCGCCGATTCCGGAGATGAGCTTCATCGGTATCGTGGGATCAGCAATGGCCTGCCCCACGGCGAAGAGCATCCCTGGCGCGATTCCCGAACTACTGGACGAGACGGTGTGAGTCTCGAACAGCTTGCGGAACCAGGGCTGCAGGGAACGCGAGCGAGCGATGATCTCGTCGTCGGTCATGGCAGCGATGTCGGGACGATTGCGACGAAGCGCTTTCATTTCGGCCTTCTGATCATCAAGCTCAGGCCACGTGTGGGCCGACATCACGAACCCGATGTGCTCCATGATCTTGGGCACCAGGTCGGGTCGTTCATCGAGCGGATGGGGCTCATACGGCGGCACGTCGGGGTGATCACCAAAGAACGCCATGTCGAGTTGCTCAACGGTGACCAGCGGGCTTCGTACGCCCTGCATGCGGACGTTGGAAAGGTTGATGTAGAAGTACCCGCCAAAGAAGCCGCATGGCTCGGGGAGCTTGTCGGCCATCTCGCCCAGTGCGTACGAACCTTGCCGAACATAGCCGTCGCGCCAGCCGAGCACGATGCCGTTGTCGAACGTGAACTGTTGCCCCAGCGGCGACGTTGGGGTGGCGATCACTTCACCCGCATTAGAACGGGTGTAGTGCGGCCAGCGCTCGCTGGCCGGCCAATCGGTAATCCAACGATCTTCCATGATCCCGTCCCCCTGACGTCGGCTCTCCCGACGAAGGGAACTCTACTGGGTAACTGGAGAGGTCACGAAGAAACTCCTGCCCAGTATGCGGCGCGCAGCCGACGCTTGTTGATCTTTCCCATGGGCGAGCGGCCAAGGTCCTCTACATAGTCAAGGGTGCGGGGGCACTTGTAATGGCTGAGCCGCTCGCGTAGCCACGCCAATACCTCCTCCGGCGCCGGCGCATTTGCCGGGTCGACGGCGATCACCAGGGCCTTCATTTCCTCACCCATCTCCGGGTGCGGAACACCGATGCAGGCAACATCGGCAACGCCGGGGTGCCCGATGAGAATTTGTTCGGCTTCGGCTGGGTAGAGATTCACGCCGCCCGATACCACCATGTCGCTGAAACGATCGGTGAGGTACACGAAGCCCTCGTCGTTCATGTACCCAATTTCGCCGAGCGTGAACAAGCCGGGCTCGGGGTTGGCCAGAGCGGTCTTGGCCGGGTCGTTCGGGTACACGATGCCACGCCCCGTTGCATCGCGAAAGAACAGCCGACCCTCGGTGCTGGTCGGCAGTTCCTGGTTGTCATCACCGAGCACCAACGCGGTGAACGGAGCAATGGCTCGTCCGACGGAGCCGGGAAATCGGAGCCAGTCAGTGCTGTCGATGGAACAGGTGGTACCAACTTCGGTGGCACCGTAGGAATCGGAGAAGACCGGGCCCCACCAGTTGATCATGGCCCGTTTCGTTTCCACCGGACACTTGGCTCCGGTATGGGCGACCAGTCGAAGCGAGGACACGTCATAACGCTGTTTCACATCCTCGGTAAGACCCAACAGTCGCACGAAATGGGTAGGAACCATCACGGTTGT
>JAYTKG010000651.1:0-5997 GCA_043730435.1 Acidimicrobiia bacterium
GCCAGCTACCTGCTGGAAGGTCGACCGAGCCGCACCTACGAGCACACCAAGGCGCTCATGTACTCAGACGACATCTTGTGGCATTCGCTGCTTGATCGCCTGGCCGACCTGGCCATTGCATCGCTGCGTAGCCAGGTGGCGAGCGGGGCCCAGGCCATTCAACTGTTCGACAGCTGGGCCGGAACGCTATCTCTCGCCGACTATCGGCGCTACGTCTTGCCGCACTCCACCAAAGTGTTCGACGCCATCGCCGATCTCAACGTTCCCGGTATCCACTTCGGCGTTGATACGGGCGAGCTCTTGGGCGCAATGGCCGAGGCTGGTAAGGCGCTCGCTGGCCGATTCGTAGTGGGTGCTGACTGGCGGATTCCGATCGATGAAGCGCGTCGCCGCGTTGGCGCCGGCGTGAGCGTGCAGGGAAACCTCGACCCGGTCGCATTGCTGTGCGGATGGGAAACCACCCGCCGTCTGGCCACCGATGTTTTGGACAGCAACGCTGGGCAGCCCGGTCACATATTCAACCTTGGCCACGGTGTGATGCCTGCGGTCGATCCGTCCGTTCTCGAACAACTGGTTGCCTTCGTTCATGTCTACCGCTAAACCTCTCGCCGTTCTCCTTATGGCGTACGGCACGCCTCGTACGCGGGCCGAGATCGAGCCGTATTACACCGACATTCGCCGCGGCCGCCCGCCTACTCCCGAGCAGCTCGCCGACCTCACGGCGCGTTATGAAGCGCTCGGCGGCACGTCGCCGTTAGCCGCCCGCACCGAGGCTCAGCGTGACGGATTGCAGGCCGCGCTCGACGCCCGATCCCCCGGCACCTTCCACGTGGTGCTGGGTCTGAAACACGCCGACCCGAAGGTGGAAGCAAGCGTCGCCAACCTTGCGGCCGCGGGGTACACCAAGGCCATCGCTATGGTGCTCGCTCCCCACTTTTCCACTATGTCGGTCGGCGAGTATTTACACCGCGCCACCACCGCCGGCGACGAGCATGACGTGGAGATTCGCGGCATCACGAACTGGCACCTTGAACCGGCCTACATCGACTTCCTGGCCGCCGACATGACGGCCAAGCTGGCCACCATGCCTCAGCGCACCCGGGTGATGTTCACTGCCCACAGCCTGCCCGAACGAGTGCTCGCGCTTGGCGACCCCTACCCCGACCAGCTGCGCGAAACTGCGGTTGCGGTGGCGGCCAAGGTCGGGCTTCCGAACGATCGTTGGCAGACCGCCTGGCAGTCGGCCGGACGCACGCCTGAGCCGTGGTTGGGGCCCGACATTCTCGCTGTCGTTGAGGACGCCGCAACGTCGTGGGATGGTGTTTTGGTTTGCGCGTGCGGGTTCATTTCCGATCACCTCGAGGTGCTGTACGACCTCGATATCGAGACGGCCCGCCGAGCCGAAGACGTCGGCATCACGTTCGCTCGCACGAAAGCAATGAACGACGACCCGACCATTCTCGGGGCGTTGGCAGATCAGATCATCACGCGGGCGGCCGACTGGCTATGAGTCGCTTTGTCGTCGTCGGTGCCGGCGTCACAGGCCTCACTGCGGCGTACCGGCTCACGCAGGTTGGCCACGACGTCACGGTGCTCGAAGCATCGGACACCATCGGCGGCAAGCTGCGCACCACCCCGTTCGCAGGAGCACCCGCGGTCGACGAAGGCGCCGACGTGTTCCTCGCCCGTGTGCCCTGGGCCACTGAACTGTGCCAAGAACTGGGGTTGGGTGACGACCTGATCTCCCCCTTTGCCGCCAGTGCCTCGGTTTGGTGGAACGGGCGCATGCATCCAATACCCACCGGGCTCGTGCTCGGTGTTCCCGCCGGCCTCGGAGGGCTTGCCCGCTCGCAGCTGTTGTCACCGAGAGGCAAAATCGCTGCCGCGCTTGAACCGCTGCGCCGACCCACGGATGCCCACGACAACGTCGGTTCGCTGATACGCGCTCGATTCGGCGACGAGGTGCTCGAACGCCTCGTCGATCCGTTGCTTGGCGGCATCCACGCCGGAGATTGTGACCAACTTTCACTGGCGGCCTCCGCACCGCAATTGGAGACGGCGGCCAAAGAACACCGCAGCCTGCTGCTTGGTCTCCGACGCAACCGACCCAAAACCACCGGACCGATCTTCTTTGCACCTCGCCAGGGTATGGCCGCCATCCCTAGAGCGCTGGTCTCACATCTGCACGACGTACAGCTGTCTACGCCGGCCCGATCGCTCACTCGCGACAACGGCGGCTGGCGCGTCGTTACCGATAACCACTCACTCTGGGCCGACGGCGTGCTGCTCGCCGTACCAGTCTTCGTCGCGGCCGATCTTCTGTCCAGCCTGTCTCCCGTCGCGGCCACGGGCCTGCGAGGCATCGACCACGCGTCGGTCGTCATGGTGACGTTGGCATTTCCATCAGCCGCGTTCGAACATTTGCCTGAGGGCGCTGGCTACCTGGTACCGAAGCCGCAACAGCGTGCGGTGACCGCAGTGTCCGTTGGAACCGCCAAGTGGCCAGCGTGGCGAGTGGGCGATCAGGTCATCTTGCGCGTCTCTGTCGGTCGCTATGGCACCGAAAGCGTCACCATCGGGGATGACAACGTGTTGCTTGGGCGGGCGCTTGACGACATCCGGCCCGCCCTCGGGCTTCGCACCGACCCGACGGCCCACCGCATCACCCGCTGGGAGCGAGCTTTTCCCCAGTACCGACCCGGACACCTCGGCCATATCCTTACGATCAAGAAAACGGTGGCGTCGGACTTGCCTCGCCTCCACCTGGCCGGGGCAGGATATGACGGGATTGGCGTACCGGCGTGTATCCGGCAGGGAAATCAGGTCGCCAGGACCATGACGGAGGAGATGGCGTGACAGTAGAATTTTCGTCCATGCGGAGGCATCCGGTAGTAGCGCTCGTCGTGTCGTTGGTTCTCCTGTCATCGTGCGGTAACAGCAAGAAGGCAGCGCCCGTCGTACCCGCGACAACCGTCGCCGCTGTCGCTCCCACCACTACGACGCCTGCGACCTCGACAACGCTCGCAACGACCACCACCACCTCGCTCGCGCCAACGACGACCACCACGGCCGCACCGACCACGACCACCGTTGCTCCGACCACCACTGCGAAAGCGCCTGAGCAGGTTGTCAACGACAACGTCGGCATCGGCAAGATCGAGATCCCCAAGCTCGGCGTGACCGAGTACATGTTCGAAGGAATCGAGTTGTCCATCCTGGATAAGGGACCCGGTCACTGGCCCGACACCGCCATGCCCGGCCAGGTCGGCAACATGGTCATCGCCGGCCACCGTGTCAGCCATACCCATCCGTTCCTCCACATCAACGACCTCGGCGTCGGCGATGAGGTGTACTTCTCGGCCGATGGCAAGAAGTACCGCTACGAAGTCACCGGCACCGAGATCGTCGATCCCAGCGCCATCCGCATCGTCGACCCAACGCCCACCGCCACGGCCACGCTCTTCGCCTGCCATCCCCCAGGGTCCGTTGCCTACCGCTGGGTCACCTACCTCAAGTACACGCCCTAAACCCGGCTGCTACTTCGCTTCTCGCTACCGCTCGTGGCGCTCATTCTCGCTTCGCTCGGCAATCCCGCAAGCATGTGCTGCTACTTCGCTTCTCGCTACCGCTCGTGGCGCTCATTCTCGCTTCGCTCGGCAATCCCACAAGCCACGTGCTGCTACTTCGCTTCTCGCTACCGCTCGTGGCGCTCATTCTCGCTTCGCTCGGCAATCCCACAAGCAACGTACTGCGTCAGAATTTGGCGAGGTAGGTGTTGCAGAGTTCGATGAGGCGTGCTTGGCCGAAGCTTGGTTCGTGGCCGCCGTGAACAACCGTGACGGGCAGCTCGCGAAGGCGGCGCATGGTTGCGACGTAGTCGTCTTGGTTGGAGCCGTCGAGATCGTCCAGGAGCGGGCCGTCGTAGATGGCGTCGCCCGAGAACAACATACCAGTGGCGGCTTCCCACAGGCCGATACTGCCGGGCGAGTGGCCGGGGAGATGCAGCACCTCGAAGGCACGATCTCCGATGTCGATGATGTCGCCCTCGCTCAGCAGCTGTGTCGCCGGTGCGGCGGGAAACTCGAGGATGGAATCGGCCAAACCACCGAGCGGCATCGCGTCGATGAACAGAGCAGGAATGTCATAGCCGGCATGACGGTACGGGTCGCAGACCGAGGGACCGAACATCTCGCTCAGCAGCACCGTACGCCCTGGTTCATTCAAGCGATCGGCTTCAAGATGGTGGATCGCTCTCTCATCAAACTCACGCATGCCGCCGACGTGGTCGGAGTGATTGTGCGTTGCTACTGCAAGCAGTCCACCAGCCAACTCACGCTCAACCAAATGCCGCAGTGGACGCAGGCCAAGTGACGTGTCGATGACCAGATCTCGGTCCCGGCCTTCCACGTGCCAGACATTGCACCGAAGGAGCGGATGGACGTGCGGTTCAGTGACCAGCGTGATGCCGTCGCCAGCGCGCTCTCGCACAAACCACGGGTCCGCAACCGGAAGATCCAACATTTTGCGAACCGTAACACCCGCCACCCACCAACTCGGGTCGCCTTACCCTCCAACTCGCCTCTGCAGCGGCCAAGACTGGAGCGAAATGCCGCAGTTGGGGGGTAAGCAGTCAATGGTTGGAAGGTTGGCGGGCATCAGCGCCGCACATCGACCGACGCGTAGCCGTGTTTCCTGCTGTGCGGGTGGGATGACGAGGAATCAACCTTGCGCGCGGGGCTCCAACGGGGTATGAAAGGGAATTGTCTGAGGATTGAAAAATCAACACGGCTCCGAGCCGACCTCAGGTTGACGCCCAACTTCTAACAGTGTTAGAAAAGTTAGAGCTAGACAAATGTTACGCGCACCCCCCGGCGCACGAACTCAACGGAGAGTCTCATGCTTGAACGTCTTGCATCCTTCTGCCATCGCCACCGTTGGTGGGTTTTGATTCTGTGGATTGTTGCCGTGCCAGCTTCGTTCGTTGTCTCCGGTGCGCTCGGCGGCAAGTTCGACACCTCCCAGGGTGGTGGCGGGGGTACCGAGTCGGAGAAGGCGTCAGAGATCCTGAGCAAGGAGTTCCCGACGGCCAAAGATGATGCCCAGGGCCGATCGGGTGAGGTCGTCTTCCAGGTGAAAGATGGTTTGAAGACCAAGCAGGCCGAGATCACCGCATGGCTGGCCGAAGTGTCGAACCATCCGATCATTGCCACCGTCACCTCTCCGTTTGATCCCCAGGGTCAGATCTCGCCAGACGGCACGGTCGGTGTGTCGAAGGTCAACTTCAAACCGGAGGTCGACGTGCAGACGCAACCCGTCGCCAAGATCCTCCCGATGGCCAAGTCGCTGCGAGCCCAAGGGGTAACGACTGAGTTCGGAGGCCTGCCCTTCGCCGGCTTCGAACTACCTCCAAGTGAAGCGTTTGGTCTGCTTGCCGCAATCATCATTCTGCTGCTGGCATTCGGTTCGATCGTCGCAATGGGCCTGCCGATCCTCACCGCCCTGATGGGCGTCGGCATCGCCATCGCCCTGGTCGGTATTGCGTCGTACTTCACAAGCATGCCGTCGTTCGTCACCAGCATCACCGGCATGATCGGTCTTGGCGTCGGCATCGACTACGTGCTGTTCATTGTCACCCGTTACAAGGAAGAGCTTGTCGACAAGAACCCGCACGACGCCACCGTGCGAGCGTTGGGTACAGCTGGTCGAGCCGTGGTGTTCGCCGGCGTAACGGTCATCATCTCGATGCTCGGTATGTTCCTGATGGGTTTGAAGTTCATCAACGGCATCGCCATCGCCGGCGCGCTACCGGTGTTCGTCATTGTGCTCGCAACCATCACCCTTATCCCGGCCATGCTCGGGTTCATTGGTTACAACATCGACAAGTTCTCCATCCACCGCAAGAAGCCCGATACCACTGTCGTGAAGGAAACTGGTTGGCACCGTTGGAGCCGTATGGTGCAGCGTCGGGCGTGGCCGTTCGCCATTGGCAGCCTGGTT
>JAYTKG010000652.1:0-4359 GCA_043730435.1 Acidimicrobiia bacterium
GGTCACGCCGATCACGCTGTCCACCACGTTCGCGCAGGATGGCGTAGGGAACCACAAGGGTTTCGCGTACTCGCGCTCGGGCAACCCCACCCGCGCCGCGCTCGAAACATGCGTGGCATCTCTCGAACAGGCCAAGCACGGATTCGCATTCGCATCAGGTCTGGCGGCCGAAGACAACGTGTTGCGGACGCTCTCCCCTGGTGACGGCATCCTGCTCGGCAACGACGCCTACGGCGGTACGTTCCGGCTTATCTCCAAGGTCTACGGTCCCGTCGGCTACCCGTGGCATTCCGCCGATCTGCTCGACATCGACGGCCTGCGTTCAAACTGGAAATCCACAACAAAGCTCCTGTGGCTGGAAACGCCTACCAACCCACTGCTGTCGTGTTTCGACATCGAGGCTATCTGCGAGATCGCCCACGCGAATGGCGCGATTGTGGTGGTGGACAACACGTTCGCCACACCGTTCCTGCAGCAGCCACTGACCCACGGCGCCGACATTGTCATCCACTCGGCCACCAAGTACCTCGGTGGACACAGCGATGTGGTCGGCGGGTTCGCCGCGTTGAATGACGACACACTGGCCGATCGCATTCGCTTCACCCAGAACGCAGCCGGGGCCATTCCCGCGCCATTCGATTGCTACATGGTGTTGCGCGGTGTAAAGACCCTGGCCGTCCGCATGGAACGCCATTGCCAAAACGCGCGCGCCGTGGTCGACCTGCTGCTCGGCCACCCCGCTGTCGACCGGGTGCTCTACCCGCAGCTTCCCGATCATCCCGGCCACGCTGCGGCAGCCAAGCAGATGCGCGACTTTGGCGGCATGGTGAGCTTTACGTTGCGCGGCGGAGAGCAAGCGGCCCTGCGGGTGGCGGCAGCGACTAAGTTGTTCACCCTGGCTGAGTCGCTGGGCGCAGTCGAGTCCCTTATCGAGCATCCCGGGCAGATGACCCACGCGTCGGCGGCCGGGTCACCGCTCGAAGTGCCGGCCAGTTTGCTCCGACTCAGTGTCGGCATCGAGTCGGCTGCTGACCTCACGGCCGACTTGACCCAAGCGCTCAAACACGCCTGACCCGGCCAAGTGGCCCGATAACGCCGCCGCGGTCATGATGCTCTGGTGATGTTGCCGCACCTGCAGAGCGAACTCATCCTTCAGCGAGCCTCCCTGGCGTCAGTGGCGGTCGAGAGCACGATCGGAGCGCACGTCACAGTGCAAGCGTTCGCGTGGTCGGCGGGTCGCTTGTGGCTATTGACACCGACCGACTCGCTGAAGGTGCGCGCCATCACCCGACAGCCGTTGGTCGGCGTAACCGTGCGCAGCGAAAAACAGGCGGTGATGATGTCCGGCGTGGCGGAGCTGATCGATGTTTGGCCGCCCCGGCCCGAGTCACTGTCGCCACAATTGCCGTTCGGTCTCGGCTGGTACTTCGCCCGCAACGCCGCCATCGCTGTTGGTATTGTCACCGATCTGCTTTCGGGTGAGATGCCCGGCCTTACGTCTCGGACCCTCGTTTCGTTTCGTCCCCAGCGCGCACTGACTGTCGACAACGGCGTCATCGTTCACCAAAGCGGCACATGGCCAGAATCTGCCAGTGCAACGGCGAACGGCGAACCGCCAACCATCGACACTCATGTCGACGTGCTCCCGCCAGAGCAGCGCCAACTTCTGCGCCAGGCCACCCAAGCCGATGTCGGCTGGCTTACCTCCGTAGGGCCGGTCGCGGTTCCCGCAACAGTCGGTATCGGTCTGGCGTCGGTGCCGAGGAACCTGTTGACGAAGCTAGGCCAACCGGTCGGCAACGGGGCGCTCACCGTGCACTCGTCTGAGGGCAACCGACCGAGCCGCTACACCGGCGTCATGCTGCGAGGGCCACTCGTGTACGACGCGGGCGGCACTGTCGGCGTGGAAGCCGAGCGTGTTACCTGGTGGGAGGGCTACAGCTCGACCACCGTTGCGGCTGCCCGGCAGGGAAAGGTCCACCGACCCACCCGCTGACCTCACATGTTTGCTGAAAGTGTGCTCGCGTAGGGCGGTGCGGATGGTGCGTCGGGTCGTAACAATGGTGTTGGTGGTGTCGATAGCAGTGGCGGTTTACGTGCACCGCACCGACCTGCGCGCCGCTGTCAACAATATGGGTGCGTTGTCGTCGGGTTGGGTGCTCGTATTGCTGGCCGTGTTTGCGCTGGGCATGGTGGCCCAGAGTCTCGCCCTGCAAGCGATCACGCCCGGTTTGACGCTTCGCCAGAGCTGGATGGTGCAGGAATCAGCGACGGCCGCCACTCACACCATCGTCGGCAGCGGCCCCATCAGCACCGGCGTTCGCATCGCAATGCTGCGTCACTGGCAGATCGCCGACCGTGCCGTCGGTATTAGCATCGTGGCCCAAAATGTCGTTGCGGCGTTCGCCGTGTGGACCGTCGCGCTGCTCACGGCACTTGCCGGCGCAGGCGGCGCAACAAAGAATGTGATCGATCACCGAGTCTTTCTCGGCGTCAGTATCGCTGCGGCCGTAATGCTGACCGGATCGCTGCTCTTCTGGTGGCTGCTGCTCTCCCACCCAGCGCCGATCCGCTGGATGGCGCAACGACTTCAGCGAATTTTACACCGCGCGCATCGTCGCTGGCCCCGCGTGCCGGCTCTCGATCTGGTCACCATTGCTGAGAGGGGCCGCATTGACGCTCGCTCGCTGCTCCGAAACCGCGGCCGACGCATCGCATTGGCCACCGTCTTCGATCAGACCATGACCGTAGCCAAGCCGGTCATCGTGCTCCGAGCGTTCGGCATCAGCGGGGCCGTGCTTCCAACTGCGACCGTCCTCGTTGCCTGGGGCCTGGTGCGGCTGGCTGCCGCCCTGTCTCCCCTACCTGGTGGTCTGGGCGTCACCGAAATTGGTCTGGCGACCTTACTCACCCGCTTCGGTGGTCCCGAAGCCACCGTATTGGCTGCCGTACTCACCTACCGCGTCCTCACCTTCGTACTGCCGATGTTCACCGGTGGAGCCTGCCTCGCTTGGTGGCGTTGGCACCACCAGGGCACCCGCGTCGAACACCACCGTCTCGCCATGCCCGACCTTGTGTCGGTCAGCGAACTCCGGTAGCTACCGCTCCGATCCGTGCCCGGCGCAATGTGTCCGGCATGATCACCGGGTGACCACAATCTGGGTGCTGGGTGATCAACTCAACCGCAACCTCGGCGCCCTGGCCGAGGCGAGGCCGGGGCGGGATCGCGTCCTCATGATTTACAGCCACGCCAAGCTGGCCTCCAAGCGCTGGCATCGACAGCGCGCCCACCTGATCATCACTGCTATGCGCCGCTTCGCAAGTGAACTTCGGGCCGAGGGTTTTGAGGTGGACGAACGGGACGCGCCGACGTTTCGAGCCGGGCTCGACGCGTACCGCGAAGAGTTCCGACCGTCCCGTGTGATCGCCATGGAGTCAGCCAATTTCGCAGGGAATCAGCTGCTGATCGACCTTGGCGTCGAACCGGTTCGGTCTGATCAGTTTCTCTGTCATCGCGACGATTTCGCGACGTTTGCATCGGGTCGCAAGGGTCTGAAGATGGAGGATTTCTACCGGTGGCAGCGCCGTCGGCTGGGCTACCTGATGGATGGCGATGAGCCTGCGGAGGGCCGTTGGAACTTCGATGAGGACAACCGCCAGCCAGTTCCCAAGACGGGCCACCACCGCTGGGCCACTCCCCCAACGCATCCACTCGACGATCTCGATCGGAGCGTGATCTCGGCGCTGCCGGCGTCGTGTTGGGGCGCAGATCCCGATGGCACTTGGGCAACTGACCGGACCGGAGCGCTGCGTCGACTCGACCATTTCATCACCCATCTGCTGCCGGTCTTCGGACCGCACGAGGACGCCATGCTGACCGACAACTGGCATCTCGCCCACTCGTTGCTCTCGCCCTATCTCAACCTCGGGCTGTTGCTTCCCGCTGAGGTCTGCGACGCGGCCGAAAATGCCTATCGATCAGGTCACGCGCCCATCGCAAGCGTGGAGGGTTTCATCCGCCAGATCATCGGCTGGCGCGAGTACGTGCACGGTGTCTACTGGCTGTGGGGCCCCGAGTATCGACATGCGAACGGGTTGCGAGCCACACGGCCTCTTCCACCGGTCTTTCTTGGAGCAAAGACAAAGATGCGCTGCGTTTCTTCTGCGCTCGGCGCGCTGCACGACCGCGGGTATATGCACCACATCCAGCGCTTGATGGTCATCGGCAATCTGTCGATGCTGGCGTGCGTTGACCCGTGGGCGCTTACCGAGTGGATGTGGGATGGGTTTGTCGACGGGGCGGAATGGGTGATGTTGCCGAACGTGATTGGCATGTCGCAGCATGCCGACGGCGGCAAG
>JAYTKG010000653.1:0-2158 GCA_043730435.1 Acidimicrobiia bacterium
CGGCCTTCAGTGGCCAGGTTGGATCCATCAACGACGACGTGTCTCGACATAACGCTGTCCAGTCAATCATTCCTTGGGCCTTTCGTCGGGTATCTCACCCAACGAAAGGACTCCGAAGGGCCTAGAAACCGCGAAAGGTTTCGTCCATGAGGTCGGCAAGTTCTTGTTCGTGGATCTTGGCCGAGCCGGTGGCGGGGCTGCCTGATTCGACCCGTGCGACGGCCCGAAGGTCGTAGCCGTCGTTCTTGATGCGGAAGATGCGATGCTCGACGAACGTCCACGGGCCCATGTTTTCCGGCTCTTCCTGCAACCAGACGACTTCATGGGCATTGGGGTAGCTGCTGAGCACGTCGATGATCTGGTCGTGTGGGAAGGGGAACAACTGCTCCACCCGCACCACGGCCACGGGAGCGTTGCGCTTGTCCCGCTCGGCCAGCGCATCAAAGCCAACCTTGCCCGAACACAGCACCACCCGAGTGACGGCGTTGCGATCGACCACTTTCGGGTCATCCAGCACTTCCTGGAAATGACCCGTGGTGAATGCTTCTATGGGCGACCGAGACTCGGCGCGACGCAAGTAACTCTTGGGCGTGAACAGCACAAGTGGCTTACGGACCTCGCGACGCAACTGGCGTCGCAGCACGTGGAAGTACTGCGCCGCGTTAGTTGCATTTACAACTTGAATGTTGTCCTCGGCGCACAACGTGAGGAAGCGTTCGATGCGAGCGGATGAATGCTCTGGGCCCTGACCCTCGAACCCGTGGGGCAAAAGCATGACAAGACCGGAAGTCTGTTCCCACTTGTCTTCAGCCGCAACCAAGTACTGGTCGATGATGATCTGCGCGCCGTTGACAAAGTCTCCGAACTGCGCTTCCCACAACACCAACGAGTTCTTGTCGGTGACCGAGTAGCCATACTCGAAACCGAGCGCTGCGTATTCCGAGAGCAGCGAGTCGTAGATACGAAAGGCACCCGACGCCCCCGGCAGCGTTTGCAGCGGCGTCCAGACGTCACCATTTTCGTTATCGATCAGCGCGGCATGGCGCTGGCTGAACGTGCCGCGACGGCAGTCCTCGCCGGCGAGGCGCACGCTGTGACCGTCGAGCAGTAGCGAACCGAACGCCAGCGCTTCACCGGTAGCCCATTCAACCTCGCCGCCCTCATGGAACAGCTTGGCCCGAGTCTCAAATTGGCGCACCAGCTTGGGGTGCGCGGTGAACGTCTCGGGGTAGGCAGTGAAATGGTCGAAGATCGATGTGAGCACGGCGCGATCTACACCGGTCTCGACGTGCGGAAGTACGCCAGCGGGCGCCGGGGGCCTAGCAGCGCGGACAACCTCGGTGGGTGCGTGCGATCGGGTCTCTTCAAGCGCTACCTGCAGGCGTGACTGGAAGTCCTCCAGCGCGGCTTCGGCCTCGGCGATGGTGATGTCTCCGCGCTTCACCAGGCTCTCGGTGAACAGCTTGCGGATGGTGCGGCGCTGATCGATAGCCCGGTACATGAGCGGCTGCGTGTAGCTCGGATCGTCGCCCTCGTTGTGGCCGTAGCGGCGGTAGCAGACCATGTCGATGACGACGTCGTCGTGGAACTCCTGGCGATAGTCATAGGCCAGCTTGGCGACCCGTACGCATGCCTCTGGGTCGTCACCGTTCACGTGGAAGATGGGGGCCTGAATGGCCTTGGCCATGTCGGTGCAGTACGGAGAGGAACGGGCGAACTCGGGTGCGGTGGTGAAGCCGATCTGGTTGTTGATGACGACGTGAATGGTGCCACCCACGCGGTAACCACCGGTGTCGCTCATGGCGAAGCACTCGGCCACGATGCCCTGACCGGCGAACGCGGCGTCGCCGTGAATCAGCACAGGCAGCACGGGGAACGAACCGGGCGGATCGATCTGATCCTGTCGGGCCCGCACCATGCCGAGCACGATCGGGTCGACCGTTTCGAGGTGGCTGGGGTTCGCTGCCAGCTCGACCTTGATGTCCTTGCCAGTGGGGCTTTCGTACTTGCCCTGGGCGCCGAGGTGGTACTTGACGTCACCGGAACCCTGCACCGACGTGGGGTCGACGTGACCCTCGAACTCCTTGAAGATCTGGTCGTAGCTCTTGCCCATCAAGTTGGCGAGCACGTTGAGGCGGCCGCGGTGGGCCATTCCCAA
>JAYTKG010000654.1:0-5151 GCA_043730435.1 Acidimicrobiia bacterium
CGTTTCGGTCCGTGGTAACTCGACCCTTGAGGGCGCCCGCAGCACCAGTCGTGACTGGTTCTCGCCGGTGCGAGACGCATTCGGCAAGGTATTCCACCCCTTCGAGAACGTGTGGCACGGCGTACGTGACTACGACAAACTCCGCCAAGACTATCTGGCTCTGAAAGACCAGGTCTCCCGCAACGAAGGGGTGTCTATCGAGGCCGAGACGCAGGTGAAAGAGCTGAACGAACTGCGGGCCCAGTTCGGTCTGCTGCCGTGCTCGGCCATTCCCAAGAAGCTTGCCGAGGTGGTGGGACGCCCGGCTACCAACTACGAATCGTCGGTCGAAATCAACAAGGGCAGTGACGACGGATTGGTGACCGGCATGCCCGCCGTGACACCAGCCGGTCTTGTAGGTCGCGTCGGGCAGAAGTCCTCGACGCATGCGTTCGTTCAGCTGCTCACTGACCCGACGGTGCACTTTTCGGTGAACATCCTCGGCACCGCCAGCACCAACAAGACTCCCCAGGAGATACTCGACGCCTCAGCGCAAGCGGGCGGCGGCATAACCACGACTTCGACAACTATTGCTGGTGACGCTCCGAGCACGACGACAGCTCCTGAGGAGGGCGACGGTACGCCGGGGTCGACCACGACGGTGGCACCGACCACGACCGTGCCGCCCACGACGACCACCACCATTTTGGTCGCCACCGAACTCGGAGACCTCCATGGCAATGGTCGCGGCAAGCCCATAACCATCGATTTTCTGCGCGGGGTGCAGAACGTACGGGTCGGAGACCCGGTCGTGACCGCAGGAAATGACTCAAGCCTGGCACCGCCGTGCATCCCGGTTGGCCGAGTGAAATCGGTATCGGCGAAGAAGGGCTCAAGTCAGCTGGAGGTTGTGGTCGAGCCGGTGGCCGACATCGAACGTCTCGGGCTCGTCACCATCGTCCTCTACAACCCGGCCCGTCGTCCGCCGTCCGAGGTAACTGCTCCCACCACGGCTCCGGCGCCCCCGGCAACGTCATCACCGCCGTCGACGTGACCAATGCTTGAAACTCTGGCGGAGAGCTCGCTGCTTCGCATCACCCTTGTGCTGCTCACAGTCCTCGGTGTGCAGACCTCTTTTCTGTCAGAGGTGCGCCCGTTCGGTGGTGTGGTGGACATCGTGGCCGTTTTGGCTGCGGTCACAGGCCTCATTGCGGGGCCTCGCCGAGGCGCCCGGGCCGGGTTCATGTTCGGCATTGGTTTCGACCTGCTGATTGCGACGCCGTTCGGCATCAAGGGTCTCGCCTACGGGCTGGCGGCATTCGCCGTTGGTCTGCTTCCCGACGAACCGATCACCAATGTTCGCTTCCTGGTCCCGATGATCGCCGCTGGGGGAGCTGCGCTGGCGGTGCTCACCGAAGGGGTCGTGGCGGCCATTTTCGGTCGCGGCGAGGCGTTCTCTCGCGACCTCTTCGCGGCCATGATCGTGACCGCTGCGGTTGGGGCGCTGTTGGGGCCAGTTGCAAAGCGTGCAGTCCGATGGGCCATGATGGGTGCTGATCGGGCCCGGTTCTAACGTGGTCAAACGGTCCCCATGATGTTGCGGCGGCGTCTCCACGGGGCAGAATGGGTAACAGCATGCGCGCAGAAACAAGTGGGATAAGGCTCAGCATCCTGGGTGTGACCGTCATTGGTCTCTTTGCAGCGCTGTTTAGCCGCCTGTGGTTTTTGCAGGTCGCAGCTGAACCGGGCCTGGAACGCATTGTGGCCAGCAACCGCATCCGTACCGTTCCGCTGCCACCGACCCGTGGCCGCATTCTTGACGAGAAGGGACGGGTGCTGGCCGATAACCGCCAGGGTCTGTCGGTGGTCATCGATCGAAACGGTATTCGCAAGGAAAAGAAGCGCTTCGACGTCTTCCTTACGCTTTCGGGTCCGTTGAACAAGACGGTGTCCGAACTCGAGGCTCGTTACAAGGACGTGCTGTACGACCCATTGTTGCCGCTACCACTGGCCGAAGACGTGCCTGAGGCGATGGCGATTTTCCTGCGAGAACGCATCGTTGAGTACCCGGGCGTTGATGTCGTCGATTCGGGCCAACGGTCGTACCGCTTCTCGCCGGTAGCCAGCGCCATCGTGGGCTACATGGGCAAGATTCAAAAAGGGTCGGAGAAGACCTACTCGAAAGAGAACGGGTACGCACCCAATGACCTTGTCGGGATTTACGGCATTGAGAAAAGTTTCGAGAAAGAATTGCGCGGCAAACCGGGTTCGCGTCGCGTCGAGATCGACTCCAACAATCGTGTCGTACGCGTGCTCGACCAGGTGGACCCCGAGCCCGGCAACGACGTGCAACTCACCATCGACATCAAGAAACAGCAGTACGTCGAACGAATTCTGCAGGCCGAAATTCTGAAACGCCGAACCGAACGGCCGCCCGGAAAGACCAGTCCCATCGACGGAAGCGTGGGACCATCCGGACCCTTATTCAAGGCGCCGGAGGGCGCCGTCGCAGTTCTGACGACCGACGGTGACGTTGTGGCCTTGGGATCAAATCCCGGCTTTGATAACCGGTGGTACGACGGCACGAACGACGGCAAGGTTCTGCAAAGCCTCTTTGGCTCTCATGACGAGGTTGACCCGGTCACCCAAGACACGATCGTGGTACCGAATAACGACGCACCGCTTGTCGATCGATCAATCTCCACCCAGTTTCAAATTGGCTCCACCATGAAGCTCTTCACATCCGTGGCAGCAATTCGCAACGGTCTCCTCGACCCCTATCGGAAGTACAACGACACGGGTAAGTGGACGATGCAGGAAGGTCAGTGCAAGCTGGGTGAGCCCGGAGGCTGCAGCAAAGGCAACGCCGATGGCGCCGTGTACGGCGAGGTCAATCTGGCCGAGGCGCTTGCCGTCTCCAGTGACGCCTACTTCTACACCTTGGGTGAATCCCTCTGGATCCGTACGCTCACGGTGAACGCGCTGCAAACCGAGCTCAGGAGCTTCGGGATGGGCTCCAAACTCGGCATCGATTTACCCAACGAAACGTCCGGACTGGTCCCCGACGCCGAGGTAAAGAAGGCCCTGGTCAAGAAAGGTGTGATCGGCAAGTTCGAAGGCTCGCAGTACTTCACCGGTGACAACGTTCAGTTGGCCATTGGCCAGGGACTTCTGGGCGTCACGCCGTTGCAACTGGCCAACGCCTACGCAACCTTCGCCAACGGCGGCTCCCTGTACAAACCTCGCATCGCCAAGGCGATCTATGCACCAGGCACGCCCGATCTTACGTACGGCCTTGCCGACGTGAAGAACGCCGTGAAGGTGCGGGACTTACCGGTGGAAAAGCTCGGGGATGTTGACCTTCCCGATGACATGACCGCTCCAATCAAGAAGGGCCTGCGGGGCGTACTTGTGGGGGATCTCGTCAACGGCAAGTCGTCCACCGCTGGCGAAACGTTTAAGGACTGGGATTTCGAAGAGTTCCCCATTTGGGGTAAGACCGGCACAGCCCAGGCCGCGAACCAAAAGAGTGAGTTCGACAACTCGCTCTTCGCCAGTTTCGGTGGGCCGAAGGACGAGCCGCCGAAGTACGCGATTGCATCCATTCTGAAGGAAGCCGGATTTGGTGGTCAGGCCTCGGCACCCGTCGTGAAGTGCATCTGGACGGCGTTGATGGACGAAAAAACCATGCCGGAGCTTCTTCCGGTGACACCACTTGACCGTGCCAATCCCGTGCCGCGCACCTGGACGACTCTGCCAGACTTCGATGCCAGCTGCCAGAATGTCGACTTCAAGAGCAACCGGAGAGAGAACTGATGCTGCTCGATAGCGGCGCATCAACTTCGATGTTGGCGAAGTCGAGCAGTCGGTCCGATTCGTCGGAGCCGTTTAAGCACATTGACTGGGTGCTCATGCTCATCACGTCGGCCCTCGCCGGGATCGGCATCGTGGCCGGTTGGAGTGAGCGGGTTGCGAAGGGCATCGACCCAAAGTCGGGCATCAACCGGCAGGGTATTGCGGTCGCAATCGGGGCACTCGTCATGATGGCCATCATGACGGTCGACTACCGAAGACTCCGTCCCTACGCCATCTTCTTGTATTTTGGGACGGCATCATTGCTCGTGGCCGTCAGATTGGTGGGGGACGAGGTGAATGGTGCTCGGGCCTGGTTCAACCTCGGCGCATTCCAGCTGCAGCCCTCCGAGTTGGCGAAGGTGACGCTGGTGTTCATGCTGGCGGCCTACTGCTCGGACGATCGCGGTCAAAAGCTACCCTACGACCGGTTCATAAAAGCGCTGATGATCCTCGGTCTCCCTCTGGTGCTGGTACTGGCGCAGCCCGACCTGGGCACCGCCTCGACGCTGGCGGCTATCACCATGGGTGTCTTGCTGGTAGCTAAAGCTCCGGCGAAGCACATCATTCTGATCAGCTTGTTATCCCTGGCCAGTGCTTACGTTGTGTACAACAGCCCCGTGCTGAAGCCTTACCAAAAGGATCGACTCACCACGTTCCTGCATCCGACGCTCAAGGTCATCGAGTTGAAGAACGCCGACGGCACCCCGAAGCTCAACGCCGACGGCACCGTCGCCAAGGTCAGCAACAAGGACCAGATCCAGCAGGTGAACTATTCCAAGCAGGCCATCACGCTCGGGCGGGCGACCGGAAAAGGTTTTGGCAAGGGGTTCAACACCAGCAGTGGTGACATACCCGAGCAACGAACCGACTTCATTTTCTCGGCCATCGCCGAACAGTTCGGCCTGATCGGATCGGGGGTGCTGTTGCTGCTCTTCCTCGCCCTGATCCTGCGATGTTTACGCATCGCACAGATCGCGCCGGACCACATGGGATCACTTATCGCGGTTGGTGCCGCCACCCTTTTGGCGTGGCACGTGTTCGAAAATGTCGCGATGAACATGGGCATCATGCCCGTAACCGGCATCCCGCTGCCCATGGTGTCGTCGGGCGGATCGTCCACTATTGCCTTCATTGCGCTGCTCGGATTGGTGCAAAACGTGCATATGCGGCGATATTCACCGCTGTAACCGGCGGTTTTGTTCGACCAAACTGATTTCAGACGGTCGCGTTAGACTTCCGGGGTCATGTCGAACCTCTGGCCCGTTTTGGAACCACTTCTCGCCAAAGTGCAAAAACCCGCCCGATACATCGGTTGCG
>JAYTKG010000655.1:0-4654 GCA_043730435.1 Acidimicrobiia bacterium
AGAATGGAGCAGGCTTAATGTCAGATCCCCACATGAATCGCAACCTACAGATTTCCGAAACGCTTCCCCCACCCGTCAGCGCTCAGCGCGTGGACCGCTACAGCCGAATCACTCCAGCTCAAGCAATCACAGCAGCTGGCGGCATTGTCCTGCTGGTTCTTGGGTTGATTGCGCTGGCCAAGACAGGCCTCAGCGACGGCGTCAAACTTCCGGTAGAGAAGGTGGCCGGGTTGACGTTCTCTCCGTTGTTGGCGTTGATCAGCGCAGGTGCTGGTCTGATCCTTCTTGGCGCGGCGTTCACGTCGCGTAATTCATCGGTGTTCTTCGGCGTACTTCTCGCTATCGCCGGCGTTGTCGGGTTGGCTGCGCCAGCGCGATTCGAGTCGATCTCGCTGCTGTCGGCTTATTGCTGGCTCATGATCGCCGTCGGCGTTGTAGTAGCGCTGGCCAATTTGTTGATGCCCACCATCACCACTCGCAAGGTTACCTATCGATGAAAGTGCCATCGCCGTGAAGACTGAGTGACGACGTGAACCCTCTTGAGCAGGCGCTTCGCTCAATCGACAGCGTGCAGCAGCGATCGAAGCCCATTTCGTTCGTCGTCGGTGTAGTGAGAAAGTACGGTGATGATCGAGGTGGTCAGCTAGGAGCGCTCATCTCGTTCTATGCGTTCCTTTCCTTTTTCCCACTCACGCTCGTGGTTGTTACCACGACTGCATTTCTCGCTCATCGAAACCCCGATCTGGCCGAGCGGCTTCGTGCCTCGAGTCTGTCGCAGTTCCCGGTGGTGGGTACCGAGCTGACGAGCGGCGAGAGGGCGCTGCACGGCAGCGGTATTGGGCTGGCCGTCGGTATAGCGGGGTTGCTGTGGGGCGGTCTTGGGGTAACCCAAACGCTGCAGTACGCGTTCCATGAAGTGTGGCATGTTCCCCACAAGGATCGCCCACCTTTCGTCGTTCGCATCGGTCGTAGCGTCGGCGTGATCGCTCTACTCAGTGTTGGCGTGATCGCCAGCGTCATCCTCGGCGCTTTCGGCTCGCTCATTTCGAATTCTCTTGCCGCAGGCGCTCTAGGTCTGGTCGGGTCGTTCGCCATGGTGTTCGGCCTTTTCTTTTCGCTGTTCTGGCTGATGAGCCCGCGCAACCTACGACTTCTCGATCTCATGCCGGGCGTGGCGTTCGCAGCGGTTGGCTGGGTGGCGCTACAAACGATCGGTCTGCGAGTTGTATCCCATCAGCTACGCCGCAGCTCGCAGTTGTACGGAACAATCGGAGCTGCGCTCGGCCTTATCTTCTTCTTCCTGCTCGCAACTCAGCTGCTCATCTACGGCCTTGAGGTGACCGTGGTACGGGTCCAGCGCCTGTGGCCCCGCTCTCTGCTTCAGCCACCGCTGACCGGCCCCGACAAGCAGATGCTGGTGGCAATGGCGATGCAGGAGGAGCGGCTTCCGGAGCAGCGGATCTCCGTGGAGATCGAGTCCACCACGTCGCAGGTTTGATCCGCCCGCTTTTCGGGTATTCGATGGGTGTGACCATGACCAGAACGATTGCTCGCTCATCCATCGCCCCAATATTCCTCGCCGGAGGAATGGATGCCGTGAGGCACCCGGAGTCAAAGGCGGCAGAGGCCGAATATGTAGCGGGGCCTCTTGCCAAATTGCTGGGCACGGCGGACGACCCGGTGAAGCTCGTCCGCATCAACGGTGGTGTTCAGCTCGCCGCCGGCACCCTCTTGATTTTGGGATGGGCACCTCGGCTTGCTTCGACCGTTCTCGCGGCCAGTCTCGTACCAACGACTCTTGCCGGGCACAGATTCTGGGAGGAGACCGACCCTGCCATTCGAGCGCAGCAGCGCTCGGCTTTTCTGAAGAACTGTGCGATGGCTGGCGGACTTCTTCTCGCCGCAGTCGATAAGAACGGAGCGCCCTCGATTCGCTGGCGAACCGACAGAGCCGCTCACAAAGCAGCTGCGAGCGCCAATGAAAGCTTCAATCGCGCATCGGCTGCGGTCATGGGTAAAAAGTCGAAGTTGGAGAAGCTGGAGGCTGGCGCACTGAGCGCTGCGGCACTTTTCGGACGTAAGGCGCGAAAGGCCGTCGAACATGCCGCATCAGTCAGTGCCGAACAGACGAGCAAAGCAGCAGGCATTGGTGCAGACCACCTCGCTAGCTTCAGTAAGCAAGCCACCAAGACAGCGACGCAGCTGGGCCATTCGCTAGCGGAGACGATGTCGGAAGCCGCCGACGTTGCGAGCAACAAGGTTTCAGCGCTCACGTCGAAATAGACGTTTCAGGTGAGCACGTTGGCGAAGACCTGCCACGCCGAGAAAGATTGGTAAGGCGAGCGCCTCTCAACGTCAGCAGACGCTCGCCGATGGTGAGATGCCCACGTCGGCCCGGTTCGAAACATCGCACCCACTGGCCAACGACGTATAGCCGTTCGACAGCATGGGTATTGCAAATTCATGCAAAACCAACCGAAAGAAAAGGGCGGACAACCGGTCCGAAAATCATCCGACCAGCGATCGAAAAAAAAGGGGCGTTCGACCGTCCCGGGTGCGCACGTTCCGAAGCCGGACACGATGCGGGAAGCGGATGTTGCGAACGGGGAGAACCCTGAAACGTGAGAAGGTATTCTACCACCGAAGTCTCGTTTGATGTCTCGATTCGACCCGACATTCGCGCGATGGTCGTAGCTATCCCGGCACGCAACGAGGCCCCGTCGATCGGCATGACGCTTTCGTCAATCCTGCTCTCCCTGCAGCATCTGCCTGCGTCGATACTGACCATTGTGAGCGTGGCATGCGACTCCTGTGTCGATGAAACCGTTGCCGAGATATGCCTTGTCAATAATGACGACACAACTGTGCTCATAGTTGAGGGCATGTGGCAGTCAGTGGGAGGAGCTCGCCGGGCTGCCGTTCAGGCCGGCCTAAATTCGTTGCTCGACGCTGGCCTGAGCCTAGAACAGGTTTGGATCGCGTCAACCGATGCCGACACAACGGTCGGACCGAACTGGTTGTCTCGGCAGCTTCGGTATGCAGAGCTCGGCCTAGACGCCGTTGCCGGCGTCGTAAGCCTCCGCCGCGATGCAGATCTAACCCTCGTTACGGAAGAGATTTTCCACGACATGTACCAGGTCGCAAAGCACGGCCACTCCCATGTTCATGGCGCCAACCTCGGCGTACGCGCCGACGCCTACGCGGTCGCCGGAGGCTTTCCTATTCTGCCGGCATCCGAGGATCGAGAACTTTGGAACTCACTTCTTGCGGCGGGGTATCAGTGTCACTCATCGACTCGGCTGCGTGTATCCACCAGCGCTCGCCTGCACGGCCGAGTGGAAGAGGGCTTTGCGTTCGCGCTGCGCAAACGCCAAGTCGATGTCGGTCTGTTGTCGCTCGAACTGAGCTCAACGTGACCACCCCCCGTCACCCAATTGTGACGACTGGAACCGACCTCGGTCCGTCCGCAGCGATGTGGGATGAGGCGCTTCGGAACCTACCGCCGTTTCGTTGGCCGGGGACTGATCGAATGGTCGTTGTGAGTCCGCACCCGGACGATGAAACGCTCGGAGTGGGCGGCCTCATCGCCATGGCGCTCGACCGATCTCTTCCTGTCGTCGTGCTGTGTGTCACGAACGGTGAAGCGGCGTATTCAGGACGCGACCTGGCCAGCGTCCGACGCGGCGAGCTAGCCGAGGCACTCGCATTTCTTGGCGAGGACGGGAGCATTACGCACCACTTCCTTGATCTGCCGGACGGAGGAGTAGAGGGATGCGAAATAGAGTTGCGCAACATCGTTCGGCACTTCTTGGCTCCGGGTGACCTGGTCCTATGCCCCCTTTTGGACGACGGACACTCCGATCATGCCGCGACCGCAACGGCCGCTATGGAGGCAGCGCATCAAGTCGGCGCGCACGTACGCTGCTTCCCGATATGGGCCTGGCGGCATCACGACGTGTCCTCGTCGGCGCTGCTGCAGGGCGAGAAGCTCACGCTCACCAGGACGGCCCGACGACGCAAGCAGCGGGCTATTGCCTGCTTTCAGTCGCAAATCGGAACCGAGAATCCTGTCGTCCCGAGTTGGATGCTAGAACGCCTCGACCGTGATTTCGAGACACTCGTCGATCCGAGCCAAGCACAGTGAGGGTCGATCCGCGCGACTTCGAACGGGCTTACGCTGAAAACGATGACCCGTGGGCCTTTGCGACCTCGCCCTATGAACAGCAGAAGTACAACACGACCATGGCCAACCTCAACCCCCGCCGCTATCGCAGGTGCTTTGAACCAGCGTGCTCCATCGGTGTGCTCACGGCACGCTTGGCCGACCAGGCCGACCGTGTCGTTGCCTGTGACTCATCACCTGCAGCTATTGCCCGGGCGCGTCAGCGTCTCGCCGGCACGTCGAACGTGGAGTTGCTTGTGGCAAGTCTTCCGGAACAATGGCCAACGGGCACGTTTGATCTGATTGTCTTCTCAGAGCTCGGTTACTACTGGGACGAGGACGGGCTTGGAACCGTGCTCGACAAACTGGCTACCTCGCTCAGCCGCGGTGCCGACTTATTGGCCGTGCACTGGCTCGGAACGTCCGCTGACCACTTGTTGCACGGAAGCGATGTGCATCGGATCATGCGGAAGAGGTTTGGCAAGCCCAGTA
>JAYTKG010000656.1:0-2406 GCA_043730435.1 Acidimicrobiia bacterium
CGATGTTCGACCGGGTCGAGCGGAGGAGATCCCGTTTGATGACGACCAGTTCGATGCTGCACTGGCGCAACTGGTGTTGCATTTCGTGTCCGATCCGGAGGCGGTCGCAACCGAGATGCGGCGGGTGGTTTGCCCGGGCGGAACCGTTGCGGCATGTGTTTGGGATTTCGACGGAGGAATGGAGATGCTGCGCCGCTTCTGGGACGCGGCACTGCGCATCGACGTCGCTGCACCGGATGAGGCTCGAACGATGCGGTTCGGTCGCGCCGGCGAGATAGCAGAGCTTCTCGACGCCGCCGGTCTGATTGAGATCACCGAGACGACGTTGGGCGTCCACTCGACGTACCGCGATTTCGACGAGCTGTGGTCCGGCTTTCTGGCCGGTATCGGGCCGGCCGGCTCCTACTGCCTGTCGCTATCGGACGAGCAACGCAACGCGCTTCGCGACGCGCTCTTTCGGAATCTCCATTCGCCCGCCGGAGCGTTCACGCTGCATGCCACGGCGCGTTGCGCCTCTGGCAAAGTGCCGTAGCGTCTAGACGTAGGGGTGCAGCAAGTCTCTCAGTGCGCCGGCTTTGGCCTTGACGGCTTCGCTAGAGGCATCTTCGTCGACGATGGTGTCGCTGAGTCCGTTGGCCGACTCTACGATTTTTTTCCACACGAGTGTCTCGATGCCGAACGGCGGCACGTTCAGGGCCATGGTGTCGAGATGGGTTGCGAGTGAATCCATAGCGTCGCCGTCGTTGGGATCTTTGCGTAGCTGATCGGCGGCGACGAACAACTCGCTCATTACTTCGGGAGACATACCAGTGTCGGCGCTTTCGTCACCGAACTCGGCACCGTCGAGCAGATCATCAACCTGGTCTTCGTCATCGGCGCGCACCACGAGCACCATGGCGGTGTCGCCTTCCCAGCGGTAGGGGATGCTGTTCGACAACAGGCTCTGTTGGATGGTGGCGCGCTGGGCGTCACTCCAGTCCTCGAGGTCGTAGGCAAGCTCGCCGACACCGGCTTCCTTCTGCAGACCAGCGCCCTTCTCGACGTCATCCAAGATGGTGTCGACTGCGGCCTCATGTTCTTCCATGATTGCCAGGTCGGCACCCACCCACTCGTGAGGGATACCGCTCTCAGCCATGGCCTGCGCTGCGGCGGCCTGCAGCTTCAAGGGCCACGTGCCAACCTCATAGACAACGCGCTCGGGCTCGTCCTCACTGGAGGATTCCACCAGCTGCGCGCCGCAGTCGGAACAGGTGACGATCCAGTCGGTATATTCGGCTTCGCAGGCCAGGCAGAACTTCATGGGACGTACCGTAGGACATGGCGGTCAAGGAACGCACAAACACGCTCCATTTCATCAAGGGTCGTCTCTGGTTTGCGCCACCCGTGGCCTTCGCCGTCATAGATGTGCAGCTCGGCAGCCGAACACGTCCTTGCGAATGTTTGCGACTGCGCGACCGGCACGACATGGTCATCCGAACCGTGCAATAGGAGCGTTGGTGCGGTGATCTTGTCCGCTTTCAACAACGGGCTGCGCGCATCGTAGTGAGCGATGTCCGCCGGCAGCGCGCCGACGAGGCTGTCGGTGTAGTGGGCCTCATAGCGATGCGTGGCGTTAGCCAGCGCCGTGAGATGGGTCACCGGGTAGAGCGCGACGCCCGCCAGGCAGAGGTCGGGATGATCGGCCAGCACGTTGAGGACCGTTAAGCCACCCGCCGAGCCGCCCATGAGCGCGATGCGCTCGGACCAGCCCTGCTGTTTTGCGTGCCGGATGGCAGCGGCCGTATCGCTCGTGTCGAGGTCTCCCCAACGCCCGGCCATGGCCTGCGTGTAAGCCCGCCCATGGCCGGTCGAGCCACGATGGTCCGGCACCAGAACTGACCAGCCACGGTCGAGCCACCAGGCGATACGCGGGTTGAACACCACCGGCCACTGATCCGTCGGACCTCCGTGAAGCCAGCAAATCATCGGCCGCTCACTGCGCGGTTGGCGGGGTGTGTAGAGCCGAGCATGCAACGTTGTGCCATCGTCGGCCAGGTACGTTTCCAGCGACGGCTCCGGCAGATTGGCCGCCTCAAAACCGATGACCGGTCCGTGAGCGAGCGTGCGGCGCTGGTTGGTCGTGATGTCGTAGGCGACGATCTGAGGTGGTGTGCGACCACCGCTGCGCACCCCGACGAGGGTGTTGCCCTTCCAGTCGAGACCACCGTGATGGGCCTTGGCCACCTCGGTCACCTCACCCGTTGCAAGCGTCATGATGCAGAGCCGACCGAACCCGCCCTCATTACGATTGAAAGCGATCTGGGTGCCATCGGGCGACCACACGAAACTGCGTTGTCCCGCCCCCCACGTTGGGCTGCCATGCTCGTGTTGTTCCGCTACCAGCGGCTGCTCACCGGTGTGTGACGG
>JAYTKG010000657.1:0-5323 GCA_043730435.1 Acidimicrobiia bacterium
GAGCTTCGTTCGAGTGGTGATGAACCGGTCAAGCACCCAACCTGCCATCCCAAAAAGGCGCAGTTCCTTCGCGGGTGATGCATCGACGGCGAGGCGATACGAGTACTCGGCGTGGCGTTGCGCAGTGCGGACGTCATCGTTGTTGCGATCCTTCCAGACACCGCTTTCTCGCAGGAGATAGTGCGTTGCGATCCAGGCAGTCAGCAACACAATCGGCGCCCACCACGCCCAGAATGCCAGCACGATGCCAGCCGCCATGCCAATGACCAGATCGAGCAGACCGCCAGCAATGAAGTCCATCGAAATGTCGAGCGGCGGTCCCATCATGCCGAGGTCGAAGTCCCTGGCCATCGACAAGTCGTTCATCAGTTCGGGTCGTTCCAGGTGACCGATACCCGGTGGAGAAATAGTGGCCGTCATCAGCTTGTCGTAAAGGTAGGCCGAGAGCCGACTGCCGAGGTTGGCACCGACGACCTGGTGGATTGGTTGCAGTACGAGGAGCAGGGTGAATGCGATTCCCGTGAGGACGAGCGGAGCGGTCAGCGACACCGCACGAGTGACCGAGCTGACCAGCCAGCCAACCGCAATCGAGATCACCGCAGTTAAGGCGCCTCGCAGCAGAAGCAGCGCCCACCAGGCGAACGCGTGACGGGGCGACGTGGCCCAAAGCGCCTTGGCAAAGGCCCATTCCTGCCGCTTTCGAAGCTTTGCCAACATAGTCGCCATCCTCTCACTTCCCACTATGGACGGTCCTCCAAGACGGGGCAGAGTTGGGCATAAGGACCTGCGGGCCTCACACTTTGCTCCGTTCCGCTTCTTTGCGACTTTTCGAGCAGGCGGCGCGGTACCTTCGCGTCGTGCGTGATGCGTATCAAGGTTTTCCGGATGGCTTCTTCGACCGAGCTGACTCGACGCCCGATGACCGGTTCTACGACTACCCCCGCATAGTGGCGCATATCGATGACGGCGCCATCGCCGCCGTCGGAGCGCTCTATGAGGAACTCGGTCTGTGCGGGCCAGACTCCGGACCGGTCCTTGATCTCATGTCGTCGTGGATTTCGCACTTCCCCCGCAAGCCAGCATCGTTGACAGTTCTTGGGATGAACGAAGCGGAACTTGCCGCGAACGCGATGGCTGACGAGACCGTTTGTCTCGACCTCAACGACTCGCCGATGCCACCGCTGCCATTCGCCGATGCTGCGTTCGCCGCGGCGGTCTGTTGCGTGTCGGTTGACTATCTCACGCAACCAATCGAAGTGTTCGAAGAGGTAGCCCGAGTCATACAACCCGGCGGCGTGTTCGTCTGTACGTTCAGCAACCGCTGTTTCCCGACCAAAGCGATCCGCGGTTGGATAGGAACCGATGACCAAACGCACGTCAACATCGTGAGCGAGTACTTCCGTCGCGCCGTTGGCTGGGACGCTCCCGTCGCCCAACAACGAACCCCCACGAACCACTGGGGCGACCCGCTCTACGCGGTATGGGCACTTCGAAGCTCGCACGACCGCGTAACGTAGAAACCTATGAGCGCACCCGAAGTCGAGCACGAACCTTTCATGACCTTGAACCTGACGCTTCGCATGATTCCGATAGGAACCACGCCCTACGGCACACGGCTAGAAGTCCCCTTCGACGGCACGGCCACATCGGCACTATGGGAGGGCGAACGAGCGGTGTCCGGCATCGATCACATCGCACTAAGCACATCAGGCACGGCCCGCATTGATGTGCATGTGATCATCTCCGGCGACGACGAGGTCATCACCTATCGCGGCAACGGTCGTAGCACCGCAATCGGCGTGCGTGAAGGCGTGATCTTCGAAACCGCATCCGAGCGACTCGCCTGGCTCAACGACACCGTCGCCATCGGCAAAGGAACACTCAACGGCGACCACCTACTCATCGAACTGTTCCGCATCACCTCGTAGCGCATAACGCTGGCCGGAACTGTTCGGCAACGCAATCACTTCGCCGCCCTCGTGGATCATCACTTCAATGAGGTGGGCGTCGCTTGTGGCTAATCGCGATCCTCGATCGAGCGCGTGAGCTGCGGCGCAGCAGTCGGCGAGGCTTACTGGGCGGTTTTGGCGATGGTAGTAACGCGACCGCAACTCGGCAGCGGCTCCGGCCAGTTCGGCGTCAATGGCAGAGACGAACACATCGGCTGCGGCTATGTCGGCTTGTACCTCGGCGAAATCGGCACCAAGCACTCGGACCATCCGGTCAAGGACTTCGGCAGCGTTGATGGCAGTCAACACAGTTTGTTCGCCGCTGCGGAGCAGACCCAGCATGTCCTGTGCTGCGGGTTCGTCCCGGAAGTAGGCCTCAACAACGCACGCATCAAGCGTGATCACGTCCGGCGATCCTCGCGTGCGGCATCTTCTCGTCGTTCGGCGTCCCGAAGTTCGTCCGTGGAGGGACCACCAAGATGCTTGTACTTGCCTCGCAGACGTTCGATCGCGTTCGGGTCGAAAGGTCGCACCAGTAAGCCATCGATCGTTTCGGTCACGACGACACGGTCGGTATTCCATTTGCGGCGAGTCTCAGCGGGTAGAGAGATTTGCCCGCTTGCGGTGATCTTCATGACGGTCGGCATGCCGTCATCATATCAAACACCCCATCCATATGGTGACGGATTTAACCTTTCGCGGCCGACCAGCTGTGGCCCATGCTCACATTGACTTCAAGGGGAACACGGAGTTCGGCGGCATTGTGAAGCACACCGAGGGTGAGTTCCTTCACATCGTCCTCGTCGCCCTCGGCCACCTCCACCACGACCTCGTCGTGTACTTGCAAAATCAACCGTGCGTCGAACGACGCCTGATCCAAAGCTTCGTCCAAGCGGATGAGCGCCACCTTGAAAATGTCGGCCGCCAGACCCTGAATGCCGGCGTTCATTGCTTGACGCTCACCGGCCTGCCGGATTTGGAAGTTGGGGCTCGACAACTCTGGGATAGGCCGACGACGACCGAACAACGTCTCGGTGTAGCCACGACTACGCGCCTCCTGGACGGTCGCATCCATATAGGCGCGCACGGCAGGAAAGGCAACGAAGTAAGCGTCGAGAATCTCGGATGCTTCCTTGCGGCCAATGTTCAGACGCTGGGCAAGACCAAAAGCTTCCATCCCGTAGGCCAGGCCGTACGACACCATTTTTGCCTTCGAACGCATCGGCAACGTGACGTCCTTTGGCTCCACACCAAACACCCGAGAAGCAGTAGCCGTGTGAATGTCCTGGCCGCTGGTGAAGGCTTCGATCAGTCCGGGGTCCTCGGCCAGATGGGCGATGCAGCGAAGCTCAATCTGGTTGTAATCGGCGATCAGCAGCGTGTGCCCGGGCGGGGCAACGAACGCCTTACGGAACGCCCGACCCTCCTCGGAACGAACCGGAATGTTGTGCAGGTTCGGCTGATCGGAGGACAAGCGACCCGTTCGGGCAACGGTCTGATTGAACGTGGCGTGGATGCGATGATCGGGGCCAACTTCGTTGAGCAGGCCTTCGCCGTAGGTGCCGCGTAGCTTGTCGATCTCGCGGTACTGCATGAGCGGCTCGATGAATCCCGGCCACTCCTCGGCCAGCTTCTCCAACGTCTGTGCATCGGTGCTGTAGCCGGTCTTGGTTTTCTTCCCGGGAACGAGCTGTCTCTCTTCGTACAGCAAGACCCGGAGCTGCGTGGGCGAGTTGAGATTGATCTCCTTGCCGGCCGCCTTGTAGCACTCCTGCTGTAGGCGGCGGGCCTCGTTGGTGAGGTGGGTGTTGAGCGCCTTCAGTTCACCGAGGTCGACGCCAACGCCGATGTCCTCCATGCGAGCGAGCACTCGCACCAGCGGATTCTCGATCTCGTCGTAGAGCTTGCGCATGCCCTGGGCGTCGAGCGCTGCTTCCAACTTCGGGGCCAGCCGAGACACACCCAACGCGGCTCGACCGGCCACTTGGGCGTCGTCGGCGGCCGTGCCGTCAAGGTCGAGCTGACCGCTTGGCGCACCGTCCGTAGCCAACGTGTCGCCGGTGTACTTCAGCAGCAGAGCGGCAACGTCGTAGTTCTTCTCGGCCGGATCCAGCAGGTACGACGCGATGGCGGTGTCGACGGAAAGCGACGTGACGTCGAGACCCAAACCGGTGAGCGAACGCAGCAGCGGCTTGGCCTCGTGCATCCGCATGGGCCGACCGTCGAGCAACGCCGCCTGCACCTTGGTATCGGCCAGGTGCTCAACCGGAATCCACGCGACCGCACCCGACTCGCCATCGGTGACGACGGCCAGACCGAGCAGAGCGGTACGGCCCGCGTCACCCGCCCACGACCCAGCCATGTCCAGCACCGTTAGCCCGGACAACGCCACCACCGAATCGGCCGGCTTCTCGCAGCGCGTCACTTCGGCATCCACCACGTTGCCCGACGACACCGCTCCCTCGAATGCCGGCGCGCCGACACCCGGTTGCAGCACGGCGAGCAGGCGATCGAAGAGCGTACGGAACTCAAGGAAATCGAACAGCTTCTTCACTTCGGCGAGGTTCGGGTGCAGCACCAACTCGTCGATGTCGAACTCGATCGGTGCGTCACGACGCAGCACCATCAGCTCGAAGTTCTTCCGCACGATCGCTTCGTTTTCAATCAGCGAAGACTTCAACTTCGGCGTCTGCTTCTCGACGTTTTCGAAGATGCCATCAAGGCTGCCGTAGGTGACCAACAGCTTGGCCGCGGTCTTTTCCCCCACCCCTGGCACGCCGGGCAGGTTGTCGCTGGGATCGCCGCGCATGGCTGCGTACTGCGGATAGAGCGCGGGCGTTACGCCGGTTCGCTCGAGGATGCCGGCCTCGTCGTAGAACGCGTAGTCGGAGACACCTCGTTTGTTGTAGAGCACCTTCACATGGGGGTCGTCCACCAGCTGATAGCTGTCACGGTCGCCGGTCACGATGATCACATCGTCGCCGCGAGCCTTGCCCTGTTCGGCGACGGTGGCGATGATGTCGTCGGCTTCCCACCCGACCAGTTCGAGCTGTGTCATGCCGAGGGCAGTAACGACTTCTCGGACAAGACCCATTTGCTGGCGCAAGATGTCGGGGGTGGCTTCGCGTTGCGCCTTGTACGAGGGCAGCGCCTCATGGCGAAAGGTTGGCTCGGGCCGATCGAACGTGACCACGATGCGATCAGGCTGGTGATCTTTCATCAGGTTGATGAGCATTGAGGTGAACCCAAACACCGCGTTGGTGACCTGCCCCGAGGCCGTCGCCATGTCGGTCGGGAGCGCGAAGAACGCTCGGTAGGTGAGCGAATTGCCATCGAGAATCATCAGCCGGGCCACGGCTGAGAGACTACGGCGT
>JAYTKG010000658.1:0-11446 GCA_043730435.1 Acidimicrobiia bacterium
GGCCAAAGGTGACTCCGAGCTGGCGGCTTGGTCCGGCTTCGGGGCCCAGGCGCCCGTGTGGCGCGATGATCGTTCGGCCAACGCCACCGGTCCGGTCGAGACAGATTTCTCCTATCTGGATGACGGTGAGCGCCCCGGCGCGCTCGATGAGTCGCCGCTGAGCGATGACCCATTCCTTGCCGATGACCCCGACGAGGCGCCCATCGACGAAGCCGTAGCGCCGGTTGGCCCGCCCGCTCACGAAACACCAATGGCGCAGCCCCGCATAGCGGCTATCCGCTCGGGTGTCAGGGCGACCAGCGGCGTCACGACCGGTTCCTCCTCTACCGGCGCGCCGAGCGGACCCCGCAAGGCCCCTGACGGCCGTCGCCCAGTGCGGACCGATTCGGTCAGGCCCGGGTCGGTTGCACGACCGGCTCCGTCCGGGCGCAACATGGGTGCAGCCGTCGCCGTTGGCGTCGGCCTGCTCGTGGTCTTCGCTGTGGCCAGCAAGCTCGGCAAGGGCTACCTGGTCGCTATCGTCGTGGCCGTCCTGGCGTTTGCCGCCGTCGAGTTTTACGACACGGTCCGCCGACAGGGATACCAGCCCGCTCAGCTCCTCGGCATCGTCGCCGTCGCCGTCATGCCGCTCGCCGCCTACTGGCGCGGCACCGACGGTGTGATGGCCGTATTGGCCTTCGCCATGATTGCCACGCTCGTGCTGTTCATGCTGTCGGGCTCTATCGAGTCAAACCCGCTGCCCAACACTGCAGCGACCATGCTCGGCATCGTCTACATCGGCGTACTCGGGTCATTCGCCGGGCTCATGCTCGGCCAGTTCCAGCACGGCATTCACACCCTGGTCGCGCTCGTCGTTGGCACCGTTGCGTACGACATCTTCGGGCTTGTTTTCGGCTCCAGTATCGGCAAGCATCCGCTCGTCGAGTGGATCAGTCCGAACAAGACCTGGGAAGGCCTGCTGTTCGGCTTCCTCGGCGCGTTCTTGTCCATTGTCGTGATGACCAAGTTCGGCAAATGGACGCCCTGGAATACGCGGCTAATGCACGGTATCCAGCTTGGGTTGGTCGTGGGTATCGCTGCGCCAGTCGGAGATTTGGCTGAGTCGATGCTCAAGCGCAGTCTGGGTGTGAAGGATTTCGGCAATATCCTGCCAGGCCACGGCGGTGTACTCGACCGCTTCGACTGCTACCTCTTTTCGCTCCCGGCCGTGTACTTCTTGTGCCGGATGCTGAACGTTTATTGATGTCATGAAGGTGGCCATCGCCGGCTCGTCCGGTTCAATCGGCACACAAACTATTCAGGTCATCCAAGCCGAACGAGATCGTTACGAGGTCACCGGCCTCGGTGTCTCGTCATCGGTAGAGGCGCTGATTGCACAGGCGTTGCTCTTGCGCCCGAAGGTCGTTGCCGTGGCCGACCCGGCCCGACGCAAAGAGGTCGCCGACGCGCTGCCGTTCGCCACGGTGGTGGCCGACATGACCGAATTGGTAGCCGACGCCGATGTGGTGGTGAACGGCGTGGTCGGTTTCGCCGGGCTACCCGTCACTATCGAAACCTTGCGGGCCGGCAAGCGTCTGGCGCTGGCCAACAAAGAAAGCTTGATCGCGGCCGGGCCGATCGTGCAGCCTTTACGGGCCACACCGGGGGCCGAACTGGTGCCGGTCGACAGTGAGCATTGCGCGGTGCACCAGTGCCTGCGTGCGGGTGTCTTCCCCAGCGGTGGTCGAGAGCTGGCCCGGTTGGTCATTACGGCCTCTGGCGGCCCGTTCCGGGGCCGCACCCGGGCCGACATGGCTGATGTCACCGTCGCCCAGGCCCTCAACCACCCCACTTGGTCGATGGGCCCAAAGATCACCATCGATTCCTCCACACTCATGAACAAAGGCCTAGAAGTCATCGAGGCTCACGAACTGTTCGGCACGCCGTATGACCAGATCGAAGTTGTCGTGCATCCGCAATCGATCATCCACTCCATGGTCGAGTTCACCGATGGCGCCACCATCGCCCAGCTCAGCCTGCCCGACATGCGCCTGCCCATCGGGTACGCGCTGGCCTATCCAGAGCGCATCGCAACGCCGTTCGGTCGGATCGATTGGACCGCGCTGAAACGACTCGATTTCGAGGCGCCCGACGTTGAGACATTCCGATGTCTGACGCTCGCGTATGCCGCCGGGCGCATCGGCGGCACGGCTCCTGCCTGGCTTAGTGCAGCGAACGAAGTGGCGGTAGAAGCCTTTCTTGACGGACAAATCGCCTGGTTAGCGATACCTGACGTTTCGGAATCGGTTCTTGCGCGCCATGATGGCAACACACCAACGACGGTCGACGACATAGTCCAAGCAGACCGAACGGCGAGGGCACTGGCCCAGGTGGAGTTGAAGAGGTTCGCATTGTGATCACACTTGAAGGCAAAGACACCGTTGTTGAGGCACCCGTTCCGGCCTGGCAGAGCTGGCTGCGCTTCGCCGCGCTGATCGTGCCGATTGTGGCGCTTGGTGTCTTCTACAGCTGGGGTGCCGTGGCCTTTGTGCTGGCCCTTATTGGCTGCATTCTGCTGCACGAATTCGGCCACTACCTGGCGGCCAAGCGAGCGGGCATGAAGGTCACCCAGTTCTTTTTGTTCTTTGGCCCACGCATCTGGAGTGTCCGTCGAGGAGAGACGGAATACGGCGTGCGCCTCATCCCGCTCGGTGCCTTTGTGAAGGTGCCCGGCATGCATAACCTCGACCCCGATGTTGATCCTGCGGACGAGCCCCGTACGTACCGTGCCGCTCCGTATCATTCTCGACTGAAGATGGCTTCTGCTGGTTCGCTGATGCACTTCGCGATAGCGCTTGTTCTCATGGGTTTCGCCTACGCCGCATATGGCGTCACCACGCAGTCCAAGACGTGGGCGGTCGACAAAGTGTATGAGGGATCACCGGCGGCATCGACTGGTCTGCTCCCGGGTGATCGGGTGCTTTCCTATGACGGTCAGGCCATGGTCGATTACGAGAAGTTCGGTAGTTACCTGCACAATCACGAGGGCGCCGTCGTTGCCCTCACCATCAAGCGGGGAGCGGAGACGCTGGCGCTCAACCCCACGCTCGGATCCATGTCAGCCGTCGATAAGTGCCGTACCGGCGGCTACCTGGGCTTCCGGCCGGTCACCGATGACCCCATCGTGAAAGATCTGTCGGTTCCGGGCGCAGTCAAGCAGACCTTTACCGACTTTGGTGGCACCGCGGCGGGTTCACTGGGCGGCCTCGGAAAGATCATGAGCTTTTCGGGGCTGAAGTCATATGGACAATCGGTGTCGTCGGGTTGCGGTACCAACGAACGTTTCGTGTCCCCGATTGGTGCCGTGAAGATCGGCTCGCTCGTAGCCAAGAGTGGCGTCAACAACTTCCTGTTGTTCCTTGCTCAGGCCAATATTTTTATCGGCATCATTAATTGGGTTCCGCTGTTGCCGTTCGATGGTGGGCACATGCTGATAGCCACCTACGAGCGCATCCGGTCACGGGCGGGCAAGCGTTATGTTGCTGACGTCAGCAAGATGATGCCGTTCGCCTACGCCATCATGCTGCTCATGGTCGTGCTCGGCTTGGGGAACGGCTACCTCGATCTCTTCCACCTCAACGGCTGACAACGCATCCGCCGCTCCATGCAATAAGACTGAGTCCTATGTACGAACGCCGCCCCACCCGCCAAGTCATGGTCGGTTCCGTCCCCGTTGGTGGGGGAGCACCCATCACCGTGCAGTCGATGACCATCACCAAGACCGCTGACGTCGAAGGCACGCTGCAGCAGATTTATGCGCTGGCCGGAGCCGGCGCCGACATTGTGCGCTGCACCTGCAACGACGCCGACGCAGCCGAGGGTCTGGCCCAAATTGTGCCCCGAAGCCCCGTGCCGATCGTGGCCGACATTCACCACCAGTACAAGATGGCCCTGGCCGCTCTCGATGCAGGTGTGGCGTGCCTAAGGTTGAACCCGGGCAACATCCGGCGCCCCGAGCACATCAAGATCGTGGCCCAAGCGTGTAAAGACCGCGGCGTCCCGATCCGCATCGGCGTGAATGGTGGCAGTCTCGACCCTGAGCTCTACGAAAAGCACGGCGGCAAGATCACAGCTGAGGCCATGGTCGAGTCAGCCCAAAGGGAGCTGGCCTACTTCGAAGAGGTCGGCTTCGACGATGTGAAGATCTCGGTAAAGGCATCCAACGTGCCGCTCATGATCGAGGCCTACCGCCAGCTGGCCGAAGTGTGTGACTTTCCGCTCCACCTCGGTGTCACCGAGGCCGGCCCGCTGCCCGGCGGCCTACTGAAGGCCACGGCAGGTATCGCCACGCTGCTGTCCGAGGGCATCGGCGACACCATTCGTTACAGCCTTACCGCGGACCCGGTCGAAGAGGCCCGTGCCGGCAGGCAGTTACTTGAAGCGCTCGGATTGCGTGAGCGAAAGAACGTTGACCTCATCGCCTGCCCGTCGTGCGGTCGGGCCGAGATCGATGTGATCGCGGTGGCCAACAAGGCCCAGGAAGCCTTTGGTGATCGCAAGTTGCCGCTGCAGGTGGCGGTGATGGGTTGCGTGGTGAACGGACCGGGAGAAGCACGTGAAGCCGACATCGGCATCGCGGCGGGCAACAAGCGGGGCCACCTCTTTGTGAAGGGCGTCAACGTCGCCGTCGTGAAGGAAGACGAAATGGTGGATGCCCTGGTTGAGTGGGCCGAATTCATCAACGAGCACGGCACCGAAGCCGCCATTGCCCGCGCCGATGTGGCCAAAGCTACAAGGGAAGCTCGCCTCGACCGTGACGCGCTCATGGACGAAAAAGGTAACGACGCCAACCACGCCGGCGAAAAGATTGAGATCATTCGTAAACGGGTCGGCTAAGGGCCGGGTTTCGTCAGCGTTTATCCGGTAGTGACGCGCCAGACGGTGCCAGAACCGCTCAGTGTCGTGGTACCTGGACGGGCATACGCCGCCTCAGTCGGGGCGAGGCCGTGAACGGCACCGCTGGTGCAAATCACGATGCTCGGGCCGTCGGACCTCAGTTGCAGCTCGCCGGAACCATCAAGGTCAAAACGTTCCACTACGAAGTCACGCACGGGCGGTCGAAAGGTGCTGACGATGGCGTGGTCGGTCTGCGCGACAACCGGTCGGAACAGCGGGTCGGCAAGGGGACTGAAGTCGGTGATGGACAACAGCTCAGGGATGTCGATGTGCTTCCCGGTGAAACCGGCCCGGAGCACATTGTCGCTGTTCGCCATGACTTCTACCCCCATGCCATGGAGGTACGCGTGGAGGTTGCCAGCCTTCAGAAACAGGGCCTCGCCGGGCGACAGCACCATATGGTTCAGTAGGAGCGAGATAGCGATACCGATGTCACTCGGGTAGAGAGAATTCAGTCGACCGATCCAATCAGCCAAACCGGCCTGGGGTCCAGAATAGGTAGTTGCAGCTGCAACGATTGAGTCGATGAGGCTCGTGCGATGCTCGACCTGCTGATGGAGTAGCGCCTCAACAATCGAGCGCAAACCGTCGGCGTTGGGTGAGGTGCGCAACGTGTCGGTAAATGGCCGCAGCATCGCGACGTTCAATTCGTCGAGAAAGTGCAGCGTCTCGGCGACCGGCCGGAACCCGCACAACCCTTCGAAGGGTGTGAGTGCGATGAGGATCTCTGGCTTGGCCGAGTCGTCCCGATAGGTGCGGTTGGGTGCATCGATCGGCACACCCGCAGCGTTCTCTCGAAGAAACCCGGCTCGTGCCGCCGCAGGGTCGGGATGGGTTTGCAGCGACAGCGGCTGACCCGCAGCGAGGATCTTGGCCAAAAACGGCAGCCGCTCACCGAAGCGTTCCGCGACATCTTCCCCCAATTCGCCGACCGGGTCATCGGCAATCAGCGAGTCGAGGTCAACCCATCGTCCGTCGCGGAAGAGTTGGGACGGCGCCGACGGGTGCGCTCCGGCCCACAGCTCGGCTTGAGGCTCGCTCGTCGGCGGTTCTCCCCGCAGCCCGGCGATGGCAGAGTGGGACCCCCACGGGTAGGGCTGGATGCGGGTACGCAGCTTTTCCATGAACGTTGCCAGGTTATGGCACCGCGGTCGAAGAACGGCGAACTCTGCGATGAAACCCCTGTAAACAACAGGTGAAACGCCGGTTTCAGGCGTCGACGGTGAGGCTGATGTTGTGCCAGCCGGTGGCCCCGTCGGGGTCGGGCGGTGCCAACTCTTTGGTCTGGGTGGCGCCGGTGGAATCGGTGGCCCGCACGCTGATTTTGTGGCGTCCGGCGGTCGCGTCCCACTCGTACAGCCACTGGCGCCAGGCATCGACCGTTGGTTCGTCGGCCAGTTTGGCAGGCATCCACGGACCGTCGTCGACCTGCACCTCTACCATCTTGACGCCACGATGCATCGCCCAGGCAACACCAGCCACGGCGACCTTGCCGGCCTTCACGGGCTGGCCGCGCTTGGGCACGTCGATCCGGCTCTGCGTCTTGACCGGTGCTTCCTTGGCCCAACCGCGAGGTATCCAGTAGCCGTTGAAGGCTTCCATGGTGGTGAGGTTGATTTCGGTGAGCCACTTGGTGGCCGACACGTAGCCATAGATGCCGGGCACGATGATGCGGGCCGGGAAACCGTGCTTGGCGTTGAGGGGCTCGCCGTTCATCGCCACCGCAATCATGGCGTCGCGTCCATCGAGAGCAAGAGCCGTGGGGAAGCCGCACGTCCAGCCGTCCTCCGACTTCGACGCGACCTGGGTGGCGTCTTTGTGTACTCCGGCTTCCTTCAACAGATCAGCGAGCGGAACCCCCAGCCAACGGGCGTTGCCGATGAGACTTCCGCCCACCTCGTTCGACACACACGAGATGGTGATGACTCGTTCGATCATTGGCCGGGCGAGCAGATCGGCGTAGGTGATTGTGAGCGGCTTGTCGACCATTCCCTTGATCTGGAGCTTCCAGGTGGAGGCATCGATCTGCGGGATGGAGAGCGCGGTATCGATTCGGTAGAAGTCGGCCAACGGTGTGAGGTAGGGCTCGGCGCCTTCCTTGATCGTTGCCGTCTCGGCCACAACCAGGGCGGGCGACTTCGGTGTCGGCAGCGCAAAGGTTGATTCGGTCCGCTTGGTGGCGATGGCCTTGGTGCGAGTGTTTCGGACACCGCTGCTGATGAGCGACATGCCGCCCGATGTGACTACCAGCGCTGCTGCTCCGGCCAGGAAGCGGCGGCGGTCAAAGGCGAGGGGTGAGTCGGCGGTCTGCACAACCGGTCGGCGCAGTAGCACCCAGAACGCGCCCAAGCCGGCGAGCGCCCCAACCACAGGTGGCAGCCAGTCGCCGCTCTGCGATCCGGTGCGAGTGGTGGCGGCGATGGCGCCCACCACGGCCAACACCGCGGTCCCGGCGATGGCGGCGGCGAACTTGGTCCTGGCTGCGATACCGAGCCACGCTGCGGCGAGAATCAACACGATGCCGATCCCGGCGAGCAGGATGGGCTTATCGTTGGTACCGAACGTATCGATGGCAAAGATCTTGAGCCACTTCGGTGTCGAGTCGATGAAACGGTTGCCGACGGCCACGATCGGACCGTCGACTTTGATGATGGCCGCCACCAACGAGGCCACGGCCATGCTGACGGCGAGGGAGAGCACCCCGGCAAGGGCACCCTGGCGACGAGTTGACATGTATCTATCTTCGGCCCAAACGGCCAAAAAGTATTGGCCAAACTGCGAAACAACTGCGAAATTCCGCTGCTAACCGGACTTTGCGACAAAACCGAGCGCGCGGCGACGGGTTTTGTCGCAAAGTCGGAAGGGTGACCTCAATCGTCCCGCCCGGATCGCGGGCCGACGATTAACCTGTCGATCCTTATGCTCCGCATGTCGCGCCTGTTCCTCCGTACCCTTCGAGACGATCCCGCCGATGCCGAGGTGCCGTCGCACCGCCTGCTGGTTCGGGCCGGCTATGTGCGCCGTATCGCTCCCGGCATCTACTCGTGGCTGCCGCTCGGCAAAATCATGATGGAAAACATCACGCGCATCGTCCGCGACGAGATGGACGCCATGGGCAGCCAGGAAGTGCTGTTCCCCGGTCTCTTGCCCCGCGAGCCCTATGAGGTTTCCGGTCGCTGGACCGAGTACGGCGACACGCTGTTCCGTCTCAAAGATCGCCGCGGCAACGACTACCTGCTCGGGCCCACCCACGAGGAACTGTTCACCCTCATGGTGAAGGGTGAGTACTCCTCCTACAAAGACCTGCCGGTCATGCTGTACCAAATTCAGATCAAGTACCGGGACGAAGCCCGCCCTCGTTCGGGCATCCTGCGTGGCCGCGAGTTCATCATGAAGGACTCGTACTCATTCGATATCGATGACGCCGGACTCGACGTCAGCTACAAGCTGCACCGCGACGCATACATCAAAACTTTCGGGCGGCTTGGCATCGACTTCAAGATCGTGAGCGCCATGAGCGGTGCGATGGGAGGCTCGAAGAGCGAGGAGTTCCTCGCGCCTTCGCCTATCGGTGAAGACACGTTCGTGCAGTGCCCGTCCTGCGGTTACGCGGCCAACGTTGAGGCCGTGCAGGTAGCGCCGCCCAAGGCAGCGGACACCTCGGTCGAGCACCCTGCGTATCGGGTAATCCATACGCCGAACTGCCCCGGTATCGCCGCACTCGTCGAGTACATGAACGAGCAAGAGGGCGCCAACATCGATGCGTCAGCCCTGCTGAAGAACATTCTGTTCAAGCTCGACGGCGAGCCCATCTGCGTGCTCGTTCCCGGTGACCGCGAGGTGGATGCCGAGCGGCTGGCGGCGCAGTTGGCACCCGGCAAGCTCGACTACTTCGAGGAGGCCGACTTTCAGGGCCGCCCCGACCTGGTGAAGGGCTACGTGGGCGCAAGCGGTATGGCCGAGCGCAGCGTAACCGTCTACGCCGACCCACGCATCGCGCTCGGCACGTCCTGGGTCACCGGTGCCAACAAGTTTGAACACCACGCCGCCAATGCCGTGGTCGGACGCGACTTCAACGTCGATCACTACATAGAGGTCGCCACGGTCGCAGCCGGCGACCCGTGCCCGACGTGTTCGTCGCCGCTCGAGATCGACCGGGCCATTGAGATCGGCCATATCTTCCAGCTCGGCCGCAAGTATGCCGACGCGTTCAATCTCGACGTGCTCGGCCCCGACGGCAAGCCCAAACGCGTCACCATGGGCAGCTACGGCATCGGCGTCACCCGCGCCGTGGCCGTCATCGCCGAGCAGACCCATGACGAGTTCGGGTTGTGCTGGCCGCGCGAGGTAGCGCCCGCCGATGTGCACATCGTGGCGGTGGCCTGGAAGGGCGCGCCGCAGGACATCACCGAAGCCGCTCTCGAGTTGGCTGCCGATCTTGAGAAGCAGGGACTGCGGGTGCTCATCGACGATCGGATCGGGGTGTCGCCCGGCGTGAAGTTCAAGGACGCCGAACTCATCGGCGTACCGACCATTGTCGTGGTTGGCAAGACGCTGGCCGAAGGCTTTATCGAGGTGAAGGACCGAAAGACCGGCGAGCGCCACAACATCGATTTCGTGGGTGCCGCCAGCGTCTTGGCCGAAGAATTGCGCCACTAGACCATTGCGCGGCGGAGGTCGTGTGGCCGCGCTGCTTGCCGGATTGCCGAGCGGAGCGAGAACGGGCGCCAGGAGCGACGCTGAGCGAAAAGGAGCGGTAGCGACCAAGCGAAGCCAATCAGGTAGCGACCAGCGAGGTAGCTGCACAGCCGGATCCGCCAGACCGGTCGGCTCCACCCGATACGATTTCCGGCGTGGCGATCCTGGAGCGTCCTCCGCCGAGCGGTGATTCGGGTTTGCAATCGGTGTGCGTGCCGGTGTGGTTCGGCGTGCGTCGAAGCGTGCTGGTGTCCTGGGTGGTGTCCCGGGTGCTCGGGATCATCACCCTGATGGTGTTCGGCGCCCGAAGCGCGCGATTCATACCTGATTACTCGCGCCTCGTGATGTGGGATGGCAACTGGTATCGCATCATCGCCGCCACCGGCTACGGCCCGGCACCGTCACCCGGCCAGTGGTCGACATGGCCGTTTTTTCCGTTGCTGCCCGCTGTCAGCTGGCTGGCGCACGTCTTTGGATCCCCGTACACCGCTGCACTCCTGGTGTGCTCCAACCTCGCGGCGTTGGTTGCGCTGGCAGGGGTCCATCGACTTGGCCGAGCGTATGGTGAGCGAGCCGCAAACTGGGCGGTCTGGCTGACGGCGTTGTTTCCCGGTTCGATCACCTTTGTGATGGCCTATCCCGACTCGTTGTATCTGGCCGGTGCCGTGTGGGCGTTCGCTCTCGTCGCATTCAACCGACCAGCGCTCGCCGGAGTTGCGGCAGTCATCGCTATGGCGGCGAGGCCTAACGGATTCCTGCTTCTCTTGCCCCTTGCCGCTGCGGCGCTCTACGGCCACGAGACGCGGCGATTGGTTCGGCTCAGCTTGGTTCTCGGGCCGTCGCTGGTGTTCTTGGCTGCCTGGTGCGCCTGGCTGTGGCACGCCGCGGGGTCTCCATTCGTGTTCGTGGCAAGCAAGGGAGCCTGGACAGAATCCACGCTCCTCGACATTTTGAAAGCCCCCATCGCCGAGCGGTATGGGTTGTTACATGTTGCGCTGGCTGCCGCGCTGGCCCTGCCATTCCTCATTGGTTGGCGTCGTTATCCGTTGGCGTGGCGGGTGTTGGTCGTCTTCTCACTGCTCCCGCCGATCGGTTTCGGTGTCGTTGGTTTGGCTCGCTACAGCATCTGTTGCTTTCCTCTTGCCGTCGCAGCCGGTGACGCGGCGGCGCGTCGTTCGCCCCGTCGAACTCCGCGCTGGCCGTTGGTGGTGTCGGCTGCGCTCATGGTGTGGTTTGGTCTGCTGATCAGCTATTGGAACTACGTGCCGTAGTCGTCGCCGCATTCGGTCGCCGGCGACGGTATCACCGTGCATTCGTGGGGGAGTGGCGCTCCGTAGACGAATTTCTGGCCAATTCGTCTATACTTTCGGCGTCCTCCAGATCGCAGTTCGGAAGGCGTGAGCGAAAGCTCACGCCTTTTGTTCATCTTGGGGAGGTTTCCGAGTCCGACGAAAGGCAGGTGAATGATGGCAACAGCAGAAGAACGAGTGAAGGCGCTGGTGGTGCCGATCATCGCCGATCTCGGGCTCGATCTCTACGATTTCGAGTACGCCGGTGGCGTCGTGCGGGTCACCCTCGACAAGTCTGGTGGTGTCGATCTCGAAGCCATCGCACTGGCGACCCGGCTGATCTCCCGAGAGATGGATCACGTCGACCCGATCTCAGGTCGTTACACGCTCGAAGTGTCGAGCCCCGGTCTGGAACGAAATCTCCGCACTCCGTCACACTTCCAGCGCATCGTTGGCTGGACGGTGAACGTGCGCACCCACGCCTCGGTTGAGGGCGATAGGCGCGCCCAAGGCGTGCTGTCTGC
>JAYTKG010000659.1:0-15189 GCA_043730435.1 Acidimicrobiia bacterium
TCCTCAGCGCCATCAACACCGCAATCCCAGACCTCCCCGAAGTCGACATCACCGTCATGGCCAAACTCAATACCCTCGGCCAAATCGTCGACTACCTCATGCGAACCACTCCGAATGCGGCGGCCGGCTCCGTTCCCGCGATGCCCCTGTCGTCCGTTTCCGCGCTCGACACTGGGCCGAGTGCGTCGCTCGGCCGTTATGTGCTCGAAGCCGCGCCGGAGCCGTCCACCGACTCGCTCATGAGCGGGCTACGCAATGGCCCGATTGCCGTTACCGACGATGGCCACGGCGTGGCCACGGCGCTCGTGGCCCGCCTCGTCGCCGCTGGCATTGACGCTGCGGTTGAAACCGCAATGCCGCACAATCGTGACGCGGGGGTGATTTTCCTTGGGGGCCTCCGTGTCCTTGCCGACGTTGACGAAGCAGTCGCCGTGAATCGTGACGCTTTCGCATCGGCCAAGGCGGCCGCGGGTGGGCTGTTCGTAACCGTCAGCGCTCTCGGCGGTACGTTCGGTTCTGCCGGAAGCGATCCGACCCAGGCGTGGGCCAGCGGGCTTCGGGCGCTCGTGCGTACCGCGGCGCAAGAGTGGCCACTCGCCAGCGTGAAAGCGATCGATATTGAACGCAGCGGACGCGACAGCGCAGCCATCGCCGACGCGATTGCTCACGAGTTACTGCACGGTGGAACCGAGCTCGAAGTCGGCCTGAAGGCAAGCGGCGAGCGCGTTACGTTACGCAGTGTTCCCGTCGACGTTGAGCCGGGTCCGATGCCTTTCGGAACTGATGACGTGATCGTGGTTTCGGGCGGTGGCCGCGGTGTGACTGCGGCATGCATTGTCGAACTGGCCCGTGCCTCAAACGCTACCTTCGTGCTTCTCGGACGTTCCCAACTGGTTGACGAGCCCGACGCCCATCACTGCGCTCTCGACGATGCCTCGTTGAAGCAGTCACTGCTTTCTGAGGCGACGTCACGGGGGAACACCCTTACGCCCGCCGAACTCAGCGCAGCTGCCGTTCATATCGCCACCAACCGCGAGATACGGTCCACCATCGCAGCGGTTGAAAACGCTGGCGGTAAGGCCCATTACCTTCGAGTCGACATTTCCGACTCCGATTCAGTAGACGATGTGTTCGCCTTTGTTCGTCGCGAGTACGGCGCAATCACCGGCGTTATCCACGGTGCCGGTGTGTTGGCAGACAAGCTCATCGTCGACAAGACCACAGCCCAGTTCGACACGGTGTTCGACACGAAGGTCATCGGCCTCCGGAACCTGCTGTCTTCGTCAAGTGCCGACGCGCTGCGATTGTTGTGCGTGTTCTCATCGGTTGCGGCTCGCACCGGAAACGTCGGCCAGGCCGACTACGCGATGGCGAACGAAGTCCTCAACAAGGTCGCCATAAACGAAGGCTTTCGTCGAGAGGACTGTGTCGTAAAATCGATTGGCTGGGGTCCGTGGGCTGGCGGCATGGTCGGACCGTCCCTGCAGGCCCATTTCGACGCCATCGGCGTTACGCTCATCGACCTAACGGCCGGGGCCCGCATGTTCGTAGCCGAGCTCTCTTCACCGCAACGAGACCAGGTTGACGTTGTCTTGGGCGACGGCGTTGTCGCCCGCGTCAGCGTGTGAGGTGAGCCGTTTCGCTCCCATCGCCATCGTCGGTCGAGCGTGCGTGCTTCCGGGCGCCTTATCACCCGAAGCCCTGTGGGAGGCCGTAGCTGCCGGCACCGATCTGATCACCCAAGTGCCGGCCGATCGGTGGGGGCTATCGCCCACCGATGCCTTGTGTTCGCCGCAGCAGATCGCGGGCGACAGCACTGATCGCAGCTGGTCCGATCGTGGCGGGTATGTGCGCGATTTCGACACCGTGTTCGACCCCGTCGGATTCGGTGTGCCGGCTGACGAACTGGCCGCCCTCGACCCCGTGTTCCACTGGACTTTGCACACGGCCCGTGCCGCGCTCCTCGACGCCGGCTATGCCAAAACCAACGCCGCCCGCTACGGCGCGATCTTCGGCAACCTGTCGTTTCCTTCGGCAGGCATGGCCGCCTTCACCCAGGCAGTGACCCTCGGTCAGGATCATTCCGACGGGGTAACGGCGCGCAATCGGTTCACGTCGGGGCTGCCTGCACTTCTGCTCGAGCGGGCGCTCGGACTTGGTGGCGGCGCCTTCGCCATCGACGCCGCGTGTGCCAGCAGCCTGTACGCCATCAAGCTCGCGTGCGACCGCTTGCACGACGGCGCCGCTGACCTCATGCTTGCCGGTGCGGTCAACTGCGCCGACGACCTGTTCATCCACTTCGGGTTCACCGCGCTGCAAGCACTCAGCCGCAGTGGCCGGTCGCGTCCGTTCCACCCGGGCGCCGATGGCCTTGTGCCCGCCGAGGGCTGCGCATTCGTCGCCTTACGTCGGCTCGATGATGCGGCGCGCGACGGCGACACGATCCACGGCATCATCCGCGGCGTCGGTCTGTCGAACGACGGTCGCGGCCGCGGCATGCTCGTTCCCTCCGAGGCCGGACAGGCCATTGCGATTGCCGAGGCTCTCGATCTGGCGGGTCTGCAGCCCACCGACATCTCGCTGCTTGAGTGTCATGCGACGGGAACCCAAGTGGGCGATGCCACCGAAGTGCGTTCAACCGCGTCGGTATACGCAGGCTGCGTCGATCTACCGATCGGATCTCTCAAGTCGAACACTGGACACCTCATCACGGCCGCTGGAGTCGCCGGTCTGATCAAGGTGATCGAAGCAATGCGCCACGAAACAAGGCCGCCGTCGCTGCACGCCGAGACCACCCTTGATGCGCTGGCTGGTTCACCGTTTCGCGTGCTTCAGACGGCCGAAGCATGGGACCGCTCGACAACATCCGATGGCGTCTTGCGTGCGGGCGTTTCCGCGTTCGGCTTCGGTGGCAACAACTCGCACCTCATCGTTGAGGAACCGTCTTCGGCAGCTTCGCTGGTCAAGCAGGCGCGCTCGACGATCGCGCCGTCGGCTCCCATCGCCATTGGCATCGTCGGAATCGGCGTAACGGCGGCATCGGCTGTGGGACGCCGGGCGTTCACCGAGGCCATCATCGGCAACACCTCGTGCCTTAATGCGTTCGGCGACGGGGCCATGCCTGACATTGCGCTTCCACTCGCTGTGCAACGCTTTCCTCCGAAAGATCTCGATGCCGCGCTCCGTCAACAACTGGCGATTTTGCAGGTGGCCGATGAGGCGCTCGTTGCTGTGGGCCCGCTCCCCGGCGCAACAACCGGCGTGTATGTGGGTATGGGAACCGACCCGCAGGCCGCACGGTTCGGTGTGCGTTGGCGCCTTGCCACCCTCGCCGAAGAATGTGGTGCCAGTGCCGAATGGACCGCGGCAGCTCGAAGTGCGATCTGCGCGCCGCTTGATGCAGCCGGTGTATTGGGCACCATGCCGAACCTGGTCGCCAATCGGTTGAACAGCCAGTACGACATTTCGGGGCCGAGCTTCACGGTGAGCTCAGAGGAGCACAGCGGGCTCGACGCCCTCTCCATCGCGGTGCGCGCGCTACATGCCGGAAACATCGACGCCGCGCTCGTCGGCGCCGTCGACATGTCGTGCGACCCGGTGCATCGCGCGGCATGCGACGCACTCGGTGATACCCGACGACCCGGCGACGCCGCTGTCGTGCTCGTGCTCAAACGTCTCGACGACGCCACGCGGGATGGCGACACGGTGTACGCGGTTGTGACCGGCGGCAGCGTCGATGGGCGCGCCGACCTGAACTTTGGCGGCGGGAGTGACGCGACCGGGGTGGACCATCTCTTCGGCCACGCCCATGCCGCATCGGGACTCATACACGTGGCGGCCGCGGTCGTGGCGCTGCACCATCGCGTCACGCTTGGCGACGTACCAATCGTCGCTTCGAACCCCGAAGCCGGAACCGCGCTACCCGACGGAGCCGGACCTCGCACCATCAGCGTCAAGACACACGGCATGGATGGTGTGGCACCACGATCAGTGCTTCTCGCAGAGGCAACAGGTCACCGTGCACCGAGCCGCAGCGTCGCCCCGCAGCTGCATATCTTCTCGGCCGCCACAACCGCCGAACTTTGCGCCGATGTCGCAGCCGGACGTGAGACGAGCAACGACGGCCCAGCGCGTCTGGTGATCGTGGCGTCACACGCACGACAGCTCGCCGAACGGAAAGCCAGGGCGCTTCGCCACATCGAGTTTGGTCACCCCGCCGGACGTGGCGTGCACTTCCGCGAGGCCCCCCTGGCCGGCGCGATGGCGTTCGTGTTCACCGGTGGCGGCGCCGCCTATAGCGGTATGGGTGCCCAGCTTTTGCGCGTCATGCCCGAAACGATCGACGCCCTTTCCACCAACTTCGGCCTCGGCGAGGTTGCGGCATGGATCTTCGCCGAAGGACACCAGCCGAACGCAAGCGACTACCTCTGGGGTACGTCGTTGCTCAGCCAAGCCCATGCCCGCCTCACCCTTGACGTGCTCAAGCTGCAGCCGCAGGCCGCTATCGGCTACTCGTCGGGCGAGACGAACTCGTTGTTCGCGTTCGGTGTGTGGCGCGACATGGAAGCAATGCGCCACGAGATCGTCGCGACGAACATGATGGATCGAGAGCTGGGCGTTTCGTTCACCGCCGTCGCTCGAGCGTGGGAGGTGGAGCACGCCGAATGGGCGGTATGGAACGTACTCGCGCCAGTTGATGAGGTTCGCGCCGTAATCGTTGACGAAGATCGAGTGCACCTGATGCTCATCAACACATCGCGTGATGTCGTCATCAGCGGCGACGCGTCTGCGTGTGAACGCGTTGTTGACACGCTCGGCCGCCAACGATGCCGAGTCGTCGACTACAACCTTGCCTGTCACGTTCCGGAAGTGGGCGCTGCCTTCCACGAGCAGTGGCTCAGCGTGCACACGCGTCACGTAACGCCGGTTGAAGGTGTGCGGTTCTATTCCAACGGCACGGACGGCGCGTACGAGGTCTCGACCGCGGCGTGCGCAGAGGCAATCACCGCGCAGGCCGAATCAACCGTGAACTTCCCAGCAACCATTGAGGCCGCGTACGCCGACGGCGTGCGTATCTTCGTGGAGCACGGCCCGGCTGGTGCGTGCACGAACTTCGTTCGCGAGATCTTGGCCGATCGAGATGTGCTGGCCGTGCAGCTCGATAGGCGCGGCGACGATATCGACCAAATCTTTGAGGCCGTCGCTGCACTGATTGCTGCCGGTGTTTCTGTCGACCATGCCGCCCTTACTGACCGCGTCAACCGGCACGAACCCGTGTCGTCCGCCCACGACGGCCCCGTCTTGTCGTTCGCTGCGCACCCGCCATCGCCCGTGCTACCGCCCCTGCCAACACCGGGGCCGCGGCCATCACATTCATTCCAGATGATGGAGCCCGCGCCTCCCTTGCCGTCGGTCTTCGACCGGCAACCTGCTCACATCGCGCCACTCGCCACTCTTCCTGGTGCTGCGGCGGTCACGGTCGTTGACGTGCTGCAGCAAGAGGTCGCAGCCATGGCCGCCATGCACGAGCGCTTCATCGTTCAGCAGGCCGCCATGCACGAGCGATTCCTCGCTACCCGCCATGACATGCCAGTTCTGGGACGCTTCAGTCTCACCGACGAGACCGAGGTGTCCGAGAACCAACCGGAACCGCCGGCGCGTCAGCGTTGGGGTCGGGAGCAGCTTGAGATCCATTCATCGGGCCGAATCTCTGAGCTGTTCGGTTCGGCATTCGCTGAGCAAGACCAGTACACGCTGCAGTGCCGCATGCCCGAGCCGCCGCTCCTGCTCGCCGATCGTGTCACCGACCTGCAAGCCGAAGCAGGCGTACTCGGTACAGGAACCATCTGGACCGAAACCGATGTTGCATCCGACTCCTGGTATCTGAACGACGGGTACATGCCGACCGGGTTCATGATTGAGTCGGGCCAAGCCGACCTCATGCTCATCAGCTATATGGGTATCGACCTGCTCAACAAGGGCGAGCGGGTGTATCGGTTGCTCGGCTGCACCCTGACCTATCACGGCAACCTTCCAACGGCCGGCGAGACGTTGCGGTACGAGATCCGTATCACCGGACACGCGCAGCACGGGGACGTTCGGCTGTTCTTTTTCGAATACGACTGCACCGTCAACAACGTGGCCCGGCTGACCGTTCGCGACGCCCAAGCTGGCTTCTTCAGCCGACAAGAACTCCACGACGCACTCGGCATCTTGTGGACACCCGAGATCGGCAGCGGCGCTCTCGACAGCGGCGCACGCGTCGACCCGCCGGTAATCGTGTGCACGAAGACGGTGTTCTGCAACCGCGACGTGGTCGCTTTCAGCGAAGGCCGCGTTCTTGATTGCTTCGGCCCAGGGTTCGAGTGGACCGAAACGCACACGCGCACGCCAAAGATCCAAAGCGGCGCGCAGTTGTTCTTCGACGAAGTCACGGCGTTCGACCCATCGGGCGGGCCGTGGGGTCGTGGCTTCTTGCGCGCCGAGTGGGCGGTTGCCGACGACGCCTGGTTCTTCAAGGGTCACTTCAAGAACGACCCATGCATGCCCGGCAACTTCATGGTCGAGGCATGCATCGAGGCGCTGTCGTTCTACGTGGCTGCTCTGGGGCACACGACGAACCGTGACGGGTGGCGCTTTCAACCACTAGCCGAGTGGCCGATCGAGTTGAAATGTCGCGGCGAGATCAACCCGCACACGACGCACGTCGCGTACGAACTGCATGTGGAAGAGGTTTGGGACGGGCCGCACCCGACAGTCATTGCTGACGTCATTGGTTTCGTCGACGGGCGAGCCGCGTTCCACGCCCATCGCATCGGGGTGGAACTCGTTCCCGACTGGCCGCTCACCTCAATGCCTGCGCTTGTGCAGCGAACAAGCAACGAGCCGGTTGAGGTCGCGACCGATGGGCACGGATTCGCTTTCGATTGGAAGGCGATGATCTCGACGGCTTGGGGTCGACCGTCGGACGCGTTCGGATCGATGTATGAGGTGTTCGACGGCACGCGGCGATCGCCACGGTTACCGGGCGAGCCTTATCACTTCATCAGCCGGGTGACCCAGATCACCGGCGACCTGAACAACTGTAAAGCCGGCATGGAGATTGTGTGCGAGTACGACATCCCCGACGACGCCTGGTACTTCGACGCGAACGGTGCCGAGACAATGCCGTTCGCCGTGCTGCTTGAAGCCGCGTTGCAGCCGTGCGGCTGGGTCGCGTCGGCCGTGGGCTCGGCTACGCAGTTCGACCGCGATGTTCTGTTCCGCAACCTCGACGGCACCGGCACGCTCATGAGCGAACTCACGCGTAGGTCAGGAACGCTGACGACTCGGGTGAAGCTCACGAACGTATCGCGCGCCGGCGGGATGATCATCGAGGGTTTCGAAGTCGCGTGCTCGCTCGGCGATCGCGAAGTATTCACGATGAAGACCGTGTTCGGGTTCTTTCCGCCCGAGGCATTTGTGAACCAAGTAGGTCTCGCAATTACCGACGACCAACGCGACACGCTCACTCGCCCAAGCGGCCCTGTTGTCGACTTCACCGAGCGGCCCGAACGATTCTTCGCAGGTAGCCCGCGACTGGCCGAACCCATGCTGTTGATGCTGGACCGCGCTACCCACCTTGTTGGCGACGGGGCGGCCGGGCTCGGTATCGTGCGTGGAGAGAACCACGTGGACGTGTCCGACTGGTTCTTCAAGGCTCACTTCTTCCAAGACCCGGTGCAGCCAGGCTCGCTCGGCGTCGAGGCGCTACTGCAGTTGTTGCAGTTCTACCTGCTCGATACCGACTTGGGCCGCGGTGTGAATGGTGGCCATTTCGAACCGATCATGCTCGGTACCCCCATGACCTGGACATACCGGGGGCAGGTAACGCCAGCCAACAAAACCGTTACCACGGTGATGGAGATAACCGACGCCGGTGTAGACGAGCGCGGGCCGTACGCAATCGGCATCGGCTCACTCTGGTGTGACGGATTGCGTATCTACGAAGTCGTGAACATAGGTATGCGCATCGTGCCAGACGCGCCCGCGCCCGGCTCGTCACAGATGGCGTTCCGGGTGGATAACACTACGCACCCACACCTCGTCGACCACGCCGTCGGCATCGTTCCCGTGGTGCCAGTGGTCTACGCAATGGAATGGTTCGCGCGGGCGGCGGCCGCGCATCGCCCCGACCTGCACATTGTTGAACTGTCCGATCTACGAGTGCTGAAGGGTCTCGTCATCGATGGGTTCGCCGACGGCGCCGGGCTCGATGTTGTCGTGACAGTCACCGACCTGGGCACCGTGTCGGGCGATACCGAAGTTGGGCTCGAGCTTGCAGACGCAACAACCGGGCTGCTTCGATATCGCGCTCGCGGCCGACTCACCGCGGACCTGCCAGTGGCCGGATTGCGCCTGCCTGAACCGGCACGACCGGGCCCATCGGTTGCGCATGACGTCTACGGCGGCGTGCTGTTCCACGGGCCTTCGTTCCAGGTGATCGACGCGTTCGACTCCGTGTCCTCTGCCGGGCTCACCGCGAGCGCCACGGGCGTGCTGCACCACGACTGGCCCGCCGAACCATGGGTAACCGACCCAGCGCTTCTCGACGGAGCGCTTCAAGCGGCTCTGCTGTGGACGGAGCATCTTCTCGATGCGCCGTCACTACCAACGGCCATTGCGCACGTACGCTGGTTTGGCCCGCCCAGCCGCGAGCGGCACACCATCCATGTCAGCGGCGTTCGAGCCACCACGTACGCGGTCGTCTGCGATATCGAGCTGACGTCGCCCGACGGCCGCGTGACAGCAACACTTGTGGGGGTCGAGACAACACGCATTCCCCGATGACCCGGCAGCGCCCTCACCGAGATCTGAAAGCACGTATCGCACCAGTTGTTCCCACCGGCCGGACGTGCGTTGCGATCATCGGACTACTGAGCGGCCACGAAGCCTTTAAACGATGAGTCGAGATACGTCAAGAACTTGGGCGACACACCCTCGCTCAGCAAATGATTGCGAGAGACAGGCGCAAGCAGTGGCGCGAATGCCGGGTCGGAGGCGAGACGATTGGGGAAGTCGTGATGAATGATCGCGGCGCGACCAACGATCGCGATGTCGACCCCCATGTCGAGCACGCGTCGAACTTCGGCCGGGGTGCGCAAATTACCGGCAACACCAAGCCGTGTCTCAACGCGCCGAAGGTCGGTGAAGTAGTCGATGAGGAGTCGCTCACCATCGGCATCGCCCGCCGGCTTCTTGAAGCAGTCCCACAGTGACATGTCGAGAAACTCGATGCGATCGCCCAAAAGAAGCTCCGAGGCAACCTCGACAATCTCGGGCAAGCGAAGCCCGAACCGCTCGGGAGAGAGCCGAACGCCAAGGATGAAGTCGGGCCGGCACCGGCGGCGGATGCCATCAATAATTTCGAACAGGAAACGAGCCCGATTCTCCAACGAGCCGCCATAACGGTCAGTGCGAAGATTCAGCTCGGCGCTGAGAAACGCACACACAAGATAACCATGCGCTCCATGAATCTCGACGCCATCAAAACCGGCCCGATCGGCACGCACCGCACCGGCAACAAATGCCTCGACGGTCGCTTCCACCTCGTCAGCCGTGAGCGCACGCGCACCTGTGTCGACATGGTCGGACGGAAACACCGGAGTCGTGCCGATGAGGGCCGCCGGCGATCGATTGCCCGCGTGGTGCAACTGCAGCAATGACACCGAACCATGGGATCGAATCGTGGAAGCCAGCCGTGTGAGACCATCGATGTGATGGTCGTCGAAGACACCGATCTGACCAGCGAAACCCTGCCCGATCGCAGCGACATGCGCCGCAGCGGTCATGGTTGCGCCGAACCCGCCCTCAGCCCGCATCGTCAGCCATCGATGCTCCTCGGCCGAACATGTACCGTCAGCGTGGCTCTGCGAATTGGTGAGCGGCGCGAGCATGAACCGGTTCGGCATGGCCGGCCCACGGCGAAAGGTCACAGGCTCGAACACTCGGTCAACGGGTAGCGACATGGAGCCGAGCGTTACACGCCACGAACCGCTCTGCCAAGAGAGTGTTGCCCGCAAGCCCGCCGTGATGACAAATCCCGAACAGGTGAGTGACCTTGGGGTTGCCACGGTGGATCCCCTGAGCGTCACGGGTTGACCGAATTGCTCTCGGTCACCGTCCAGGTCGATGGAATTGCGGGGCCGGGCTCGAACCGGCAGGTTGCGCCGGTTCGAAGCGACTTGCCGAGTCCGGCGGCGAAGGCAGGTGCTTGGGCCGCGATCTGCGAGAGCGCCCGTCGAAGTGCCTTCTGTGTTGAGGTTCTAGCGTGCTCAAACGAGTCGGCGAAGACACGGCTTTTGCCGGTGCCATCGACCGATTTGCGGATGTGTTCTAAGAGTTGATCGAGTTCGTTGCGTGCGAGCGCGGCTCGTTCAATATCGTTGTCGGCGTTGGCCTCGTCGATAGCGGATTCGAGCTCTGTGATCTGGTGACGCAATGCCGATCTCATCGGCTCATCGAAGAGCGGTTGCCGGCTGCTTCCCGATATCGCCCCGGTGAGTGATGCTACTGACAGGTCCTGGAAGGGGTTGGCCAAGAGCGTTGCCAAGACGCGCATGCCAACGGAGTCGGGAACTGTGGCCCTGCCAAGTGGGGCTTCAATTTCCCAGACGCGCCCTTGGCGCCGGCAAAATCCGTGCGGCTCGGGTGAGAGATGGATTTCTGCGGCTAACTGTTTCCATCGGCGCGACCAGCCAGTCATCGTAAGCGCGTCAGCCGCTGTCAGCGCTTCAGCGAAGAGTTGTCGAGCCCGGGCTTTATGACCACCACGACTCAGGTCGCTTGCGTACTCTGCCCGACAGATGGCAATCATCGGAAGATGTCCGAGGCGGATGTTTCCGGCGATCGAGCGTTCAAAGTGAGTCGCCGCCAACGCGTCGTCGCCGAAGGCCGAGGCCGACAATGCGAGCGCCAGATCCACGGACCCGAGACAGACGATGGCGAGAGACCCGATTGCTGGTAGACCCGCATACGGTGCGAGTGCGTCGTAACACTTGCGGGCAAGTTCGGAATCTCGTAGGCGGTGCACGGCGACAGCCATTGCGGTCAGTGTTACGAGCCACAGGCTCGACTCGGTGAGACCCAAGGGCGGCGGCTCGAACGGCGCTATACGGGCCAACGCGATCCGGGCACGATCGCTCGCTCCGGTCTCGGCAAGCAGCAACGCGGCGATAGCCGAGAACACCCGGTTCGAGTTGGTCAACAGGGGCGACTCGGCCAGCTTGGCGGCCATGTCGGCCAGTTCCTCCATGCGCCCCTGGCAATAGCGAAGCGTGAACAGCTGGCCGGCGTACCACGTTTCGGCGTCGACTTCGCCGACTTCGATGCCTTCCGCCAGAAGGTTTTCAAGCGCCCGTTCAACAGTGTCGAGTTGGCCGTCGCGTGTCAACAACATGAGGTCGATGACGCGTCCGAGGTATCGGAGGATTGCTATGTCGCACGAGCGTGTTTGCATCCTCCGGAGTTGCCGGACAGCGTCCGCGTCACCTCGCAAGAACGCGTCGACCGTTTGCCACGTAAGTGCGAGGGCGACAAGAACGTCGTCGTCACAAGCGACGGCAGTCTCGAGCATTTCTGCGACGGCGAGAGCTCGTTGTTTTCCGTGTTTGGGTGGAAGCAGCGTGTGTATGTAGAGCGAGAGGGCTTCGGCGAGTGCCCGCAGATGATGATGCTCACGCACGACGGCCACGACCGCGGCGACCTGGTCGTGGTTTGCTCGCCCGGCATAGAACGTATCCGCGATGAGCCTGACATTGAGGCGGGCAGCCAACAGGCTCGACGGTTCGCACGACAGCAACGCCTTGCGCAGCATCAGTTGCGCCATCGCGAACTCATCGGCACTGCGGTGTTCGTTGATCCAGAAACCACAAAAACCCAAGGCCGCCTCACCCATGGCCGCGCCATCGCCAACGTGTTCCCCAACCGCGAAGACCTCAGCAAACACACAGCGCGCCTGGCGGACACATCCACCGCGCAACAGCGCGTGGGCTTTGGCGAGTTCCGAGTTTGCGTCGCCGATTGTGGCCCCTTCACCCTTGATCGTCTCGCCTTGCGAATCCCCCTCGATCGTCACACCGAAAGTGTGCCACGGCATGGCACATCAATGGCACGGTCTCATGAAGAGAAGCGAATCGCAACGTGGCCGCAGCGATGCACCACGTGGCCGGCAAGCTGGACAAGGGAGTCGGTTCGAATGATCGGATTGTCAATGAATACGTCCCGACGGCCGCACCGATTTCATCGAGCGATCGCCGTTGCCATTCTCGCGGCGATGCCGCTTGTGATGACCGGTGCAAGACCTGCCGCCGCCGCGCAGCCGCCGGAAAGCAGCGGACCGCTCGACAAGACGTTCGGATTCGGCGGAGGCTTCGTAACCACCTCGGTGGGTACCCATCGAGATGACGCGCGGGCGGTCGTTGTGCAGCCCGACGGCAAGATCGTCGTTGCCGGGTCGAGCTCGAATGCAGTCGGCTGGGACATGGCGTTGGTCAGATACAACGCCGACGGCACTGTTGATACAGGATTCGGCAACGGCGGACGAGTAGTCACTCCCGTGGGTGGCTACGGGGAAGCTTCGGCGTTAGTGCTTCAGCCCGATGGCAGCATCGTCACTGCGGGGTACTCGCTCGCTCCGACGGGCAGCGTGTTTGCGTTGGCGCGCTTCAAAGCGAACGGAACACTGGATTTGTCCTTCGGTTCGGCGGGACTGACGCTCACACCGATCGGGACGTGGGCGACAGCGTCAGCAGTAGCACTGAAGCCGGACGGAAAGATCGTCGTTATTGGCTCTGCGGCGACATCTCTCGTGACGAGCGTTTTCGCGGTGGTTCGCTACAACCCGAATGGGCAGTTGGATCCGTCATTCGGGAGCGGAGGAATAGCGATGACGGATACTGGGACCGGCCTGCACGAAGCGACCGCAGGGACGGTTCTGCCGGACGGCAAAGTGGTTGCGGCGGGGTTTAGCAGTGCAGGCGCGAACCAAAAATTTGAGGTGGTGCGCCTCGACGCCAACGGGTCCTTGGATACGACCTTTGGTAGTGGCGGCAGTGTTACGACCGATATCGGTCCAGACGAAGAGAGCGCCACAAGCTTGGCGGTGCAAGCGGACGGCAAACTCGTAGTCGGTGGCTTCTCTGGCAAGCACTCCGCAATTGCGCGCTACAGCGCGAGCGGTTCGCTTGACTTGACGTTCGGCGTTGGCGGCAAGATTGTCGCACCGATCGCTGCAGATAGGGACGGTATCGAGGACGTTGCGGTGCAGCCCGACGGCAAGCTTGTCGCTGTCGGCTACTTCACGATCGGAAGCATCGATTGGTTCGTGGTGCTTCGCTACTTGGCAACCGGCCAATTGGATGCAAAGTTTGGCGTCGGAGGCAAGGCAGAACCACCAATCGGTAACGCCGACGCGAGTGCAATCGCCGTGCAGCTCGACGGAAAGCTCGTTGTCGCCGGATCCGCTTCGTCCGACGGTTTCGTTCATTCGTTGTTTGTGGTGGCGCGGTTTGATGTGGCGTATTCGGGGTTAGTGACCGGCGCGCCCGTTCGGGTGCTGGATACCCGTTCGGGTCCACGGCCGCAAGCCGGTTCGATCACCCGGGTGAGCACCGGTGTTCCTACAGGCACGTCTGCGGTGCTCGTGAACTTGACCGTGACCGGCGCGACCGGCGCCGGATATGTGACTGCGGACAAATGCTCGACGCTGCTCCCCGGTGGCCAGAACAACTCGAACGTCAACTACCAAGCCGGTCTCGACATCGCCAACAGCGCAGTCGTCAACATCGACCCGGACGGCGCCTTTTGCCTCTACACCGATCATGCAGCCCACCTCCTCGTTGACCTCCAAGGCCGGTACGCGACGCGGGGACTGCGGTTGGTGACTACCGGGCCAACACGCGTTCTGGATACCCGTTCAAGCTCACGGCCAGCGGCCGGATCGATCACCCGAGTTGCCACTGGTGTTCCTACAGGCACGCCCGCGGTGCTTGTGAACTTGACCGTGACCGGCGCGGCCGGCGCGGGCTACGTGACCGCGGACAAATGCTCCACACTGCTCCCCAGTCTACAAAACAGCTCGAACGTCAACTACCAAACCGGTCTCGACATCGCCAACAGCGCAGTCGTCAACCTCGACCCCGACGGCACCTTTTGCCTCTACACCGACCACGCCACGCACCTCATCGTCGACCTCCAAGGCACCTACCAAACCCCGAGAGGTCGCGATGTCACCACATCGAGCCCGACACGAATATTGGACACACGAACCGGCACGCAACCCGCAGCCGGATCAATCACACCCGTCGCCACCGCTGTTCCTACAGGCACGTCCGCGGTGCTTGTGAACTTGACCGTGACCGGCGCGACCGGCGCGGGCTACGTGACCGCGGACAAATGCTCGACGTTGCTCCCTGGCGTACAAAGCAACTCGAACGTCAACTATCAAACCGGTCTCGACATCGCCAACAGCGCAGTCGTCAACCTCGACCCCGACGGCACCTTCTGCCTCTACACCGACCACGCCACCCACCTCATCGTTGACCTCCAAGGCACCTACCAATGATGGCAATGCGTTCCTTGAGCACCAGGTCCACCGATCCCGAATCCGCTGGCGACACGCTCCCCCGCCACCATTGTGGCAACGGCGGAAACATAAGGCTGCGCTGCCGTTGTCCCTTGCAACAGGTTTTTACGTCGGTTCGGGGCGGTTGATGTGTCGAAGGTATTCGGCGACGAGACACGCGCCAATGAACGGGCTGAACGGATCGGCTGTGGTGGGGTGCGCACCCGCGTTCACCAGGAGGTCGGCGATCGTGGTGTTGCCGTGCAGGATCGCGCCCTCGTACGGGCTGCGGCCGTGGTAGCCGGGATGGGTGCCGGCGATGTTCGGGTCGACGCCACGTGACAACAGCAGTCGGGCGCGCCGTTCGAGACCGGCTTCAGCCGCGTGTGGAGCGCTTCAGCAGCGATCTCGGTCGGCGTCTGGTGGCCGTGAGCGAGAAGCCGCCGCCATGGCCCGCCGTCACCGTGTCCGAGCCCATGATCAAGGAGTAGTTCGAGGAAATCGGTGTCGTCACGGGCGATGTCGCCAGCGCCGCGGTTGTAGATGGTTTGACTATCGTTGGCTTCCGCCCCAGCAGCGAGCAACAG